>JAHADO010000110.1 GCA_018375265.1 Campylobacter concisus
GTTAGAAGGGTTGCGTTTTTATACTTTGAGTAGTCGCTGCCTTTTGGGTCTATGAGAACCGGGATCTTTAACCTCACGCACTCGTTTATGATCTCTTGACAAACCTTCTCGCTAAGCACGCCTTTGCCGTAGTCACTTAGCAAGACCGCCTTGAAATTTGCAAGGTTTTCTTTTACTTTTAAGACGAGCTCATCTTCTAAATTTATCTTGACAACACTCTCTTTATCGATCCTGACAACTTGCTGATGAGACGCCATTATGCGGCTTTTTATCGAGCTTTCGCGCCCTTTTTCAGTAAGGATGAGCTCATCTTTTACATTTAGCTCAGCAAGCTTCTCTTTTATCTTTTTGCCAGCCTCATCATCTCCTAAGACGCTAGCCACACTCACATTTGCGCCAAGAGAGAGTAAATTTCTCACCACGTTACCAGCGCCACCAAGCGTGTAGGTTTCGTTATTTATCTTTACGACCTGCACAGGCGCTTCAGGCGAGATGCGCTCGCAACTGCCCCAGATATAGTGGTCCAGCATGAGATCACCGACGACTAAAATTTTAACTCTCTTAGCCATTTAGCTCTTCCTTATAAATTCTCTTTATCTCTGGCAAATAATCTTTTATCGCCTCTTCTAAGCTCCAAGTAGCGCTAAAACCAAATGCCTCGCGAGCTGGGGCTACGTCGGCCTCTGTGTGAAACTGATAAGAGCCGATAAATGGATTTTTGATATATTCGTTGCCTAAATTTACGCCGATCTCGCGCTGCAAGATGTCAGCGATATCTTGAAAGCTTCTAGCTTTGCCAGTAGCCGCGTTATAGACGCCACTTGGCGCGTCAAGTGCTTTTATATTTGCGTCAATGATATCTTTTATATAGACAAAGTCGCGTTTGATCTGGTCGCTGCCCTCAAAGAGCCTTGGGGTCTTGCCAGCTAAAATTTGAAGTCCAAACTGAAGCACCATCGAGGCGGTTTTGTTTTTAAAAAACTCGCCCTTGCCAAAGACGTTAAAATATCTCAGCCCAACCACGCTTACACCGCGTTTCGCGTAAATTTTATTGATATTATCCATGCTTAGTTTACTAAAGCCATAGACGTTATTTGGTGCTTCGCAATCGCCGACGGTTTGTGGGCTCTTTGCGTTGCCATAAGTCGCCCCTGAGCTAGCGTAGATTATCTTTGCGCCCAAACTCTCGCAGATATCAAGCAAATTTACAAAGGCATTTACATTTGTTTTTATTAGCTCGTCTTGCTCTTTTACGGTCGTATCTGAGATCGCTGCTTCGTGGTAGATGACGTCTGGGCGAAAGCTTTTTATCTTCTCAAGCGTGCTCTTATCATTGATATCGCCAGCGTAAATTTCACCCTTAAAGCCAAGTAAATTTTTAAAATGGCCAAAGCTTTTTAGATTGCCGTTGCTAAATGTCTCGTCGTTTCTAAATTTATCCACGACAAGCACGTGAGCATCTTTATAGTTTTCATCAAAATAGTGCGCCAAAGCTGAGCCGATAAAGCCAGCGCCGCCAGTTATAACTATCTTTTTTCCGTTTAAATTCATAGTGATTTTTCCTTTTTTAGCTTATTTAAAACATCTCTTACATCTTTAAAATTTATCCCATCGAGCAAGAAATTTCTGCCCACTCCTGCTCTTTTGCCAGCCTCAACGTCGCTTGGTTTATCGCCTATCATTAGCGAGTTTTCAAGGTCTATGTCAAACTCTTTGCAAGCATCAAGTATCATTTTTGGATTTGGTTTTCTGCAGGTGCATTTTTGCTCTGGAGCATGCGGGCAAAAATAGACTTTGGTGATAAAAATCTGCTCTTTTTTAAAGCTTTCAAGCATAAATTTATTTAGAGCGTCAAACTGCTCCTGCGTATAGTAGCCCCTGCCGATGCCTGATTGATTTGTCACGACAAAGAGCTTGTAGCCAGCCTTAACAAATTCTCTTAAAGCATCAAAAATGCCATCAATAAATTTGAAATCTTTGATCTCGCAAACGTATCCAGCGTCTTCATTTATGACGCCGTCTCGGTCTAAAAAAAGTGCTTTGTTGGCTGTTTCTCTTATCATTTGGTGATTATAGCCAAAATATTTTAACCCGCCCCTTGCAAATTTACATTTTTGTATTATAATGCCGGCACGTTTTTTAAAAAGGATGACAAATGAAAAAACTACTAATCGTTTCAAGTGTTGCAGCACTACTTTCAACTGCTGCTTTCGCTGCAGATGGCGCTACTATCTATAAAAAATGCGTTGCCTGTCATGGCGCTAAAGCTGAAAAAGTTTTCAATAACAAAGTTCCAGCTTTAACATCACTTGACGCAGCAGCTATCGAAGCAGCTCTAAAAGGCTACAAAACAGGAGCAAATAAATTTGGTCTTGGTGCTATGATGAAACCTATCGCTACTCCAATGAGCGATGAAGATGCAAAAGCAGTAGCTGAATACATCCAAACTTTAAAATAATCATAGGGGCGCTCGCCCCTTTTTCTACAAATTTAAACTCACACCAAATTTTAAAAGCTCTTTTTACAGATAATCGTCTAAATTGCCAATCTTGTCGTTATCTATCTCTATTAAATTTAAATTGTATTTTTTATAAAGCTCTATCTTTTTCTCTTTTCTTTTTATATACGCCTCATCATCTTTTAAGCCCCAAAACTCTATATAAATCTTGCCTTTTGGTATGTAAAAATCACAATAGACATCTTCTTTTATCGGCACTCTTTTTTCATAAGCGTAGGCTATGCCCTCAGCAAAAAGCCAGTTTGCTATAACTAGCTCAGCCCTACTTCTTACGTAGTGACCGTCGTTTGTTCGGTATTCAGCCTTAAATTTCTCTCTAAAGTCTTCTTTTTGCTCTTTTTTGCTAGATTTTTCGCCAACTTTTACGATCTCGTTTATGAAATTTTCATTACAAAGTAGCCTCTCGTCCCACCTAACGCTTGCTTTGCTCATGTAGTAGTTTTGCATGCCTACATAGTATCTGCCAACATCTGTCACGTTGTAGCCGTTGTCACATTTTTTTATAAAGCCTAAATTTAACAAAACCTCATTTACATCTTTTGCGTTTTTGCCAAATTTCTTTGCTATCTCTTTTGCACTAAACGTATCAGCTATATTTCTTTGGTTAAATTTTACGTAAGATTTTTGGCGCAGCTTTTGCCTGATAAATTTTGTTATCAAATTTATTAAAATGACAAATATTATGATAGGTAGCGCAAAGCTAAAAAACGCTGGCAACATAGTGGATAGTAAATTAGCCGTATCAAAAATTTGTATTTTTATGGTGCAGTGAGAGTAAATTTAAATTTTAAATGATAAATTCTGGCTCAAATTTTGTCCCATTTACCCTGACAACTCTTGCTGGTATGCCAACGACAGTTGCGTTTGCTGGGACGTTTTTTAGCACGACTGAGTTTGCACCGATCTTAGCATTTTCACCGATAGTTATGGCACCAAGTATCTTTGAGCCAGCGGCGATAGTCACGCCATTTTTAATGGTTGGATGGCGCTTGCCACACTCTTTGCCAGTGCCGCCAAGCGTCACTTGATGATACATCATCACATCATCACCGACCTCAGCCGTCTCGCCGATAACCACGCCCATGCCGTGATCTATGAAAAATCTCCTACCAATCTTTGCCCCTGGGTGGATCTCGATGCCTGTTAGAAATCTTGCTATTTGTGAGATGAGTCTAGCTAGAAAAAACCACTTTTTTTCATATAAAAAATGAGAAATTTTATGAAACAAAACCGCATGGATGCCAGGAGTGTTTATGAGTATCGCTAAAAAGCAACAACTATGCACCGATGGGTCTTTTTCACGGACAGTTTGAACTAGCTCTTTTAGACTCTCCAACATATTTTTACGCTCCGTAAAGCTCTGTACTTAGGTATCTCTCGCCGTTATCTGGAGCTATGAAAAGCACTTTTTTGCCAGCGCCAAGTCTTTTAGCCACTCTTTTTGCAGCCACGTAAGAAGCGCCACCACTTATGCCTATCATCAAGCCATCGCTCTTTGCGATCGCTCTAGCTGCGTTTAGTGCGTCATCGTTGCTTACTTTTTCTACTTCGCTAACTAGGCTCATATCCATTGTATTTGGTAAAAATCCAGCTCCGATGCCTTGAATTTTATGTGGTCCTGGGTTGCCGCCACTTAAAACTGGTGATGCTTCAGGCTCTACTGCGATGATCTTAGTGTCATAGCCCTTTTCTTTTAAAACCTTTGCCACGCCGCTTATCGTGCCGCCTGTGCCAACGCCTGCTACAAAGGCATCAAGCTTGCTAAAATCAGCCACGATCTCAGCAGCTGTTGTTAGCTCGTGAGCTTGTGGGTTATACTTGTTTTCAAACTGGCTTAGCATTACGTGATTTGGCTGAGAAGCTAGCTCAGTAGCTTTTGCGATCGCTGCTTTCATACCGCCAGCTGCAGGAGTTAGCTCAAGATGAGCGCCATAAGCTGCAACGATCTTGCGTCTTTCGATACTCATGCTCTCAGGCATGCAAAGGATCACTTTAAAGCCAAGTGCAGCACCGCACATAGCTACGCCGATACCTGTATTGCCGCTTGTTGGCTCAACGATAGTGTCGCCATGTTTTAGCGTACCATCAGCTAGCATTTTTGTGATCATATTAAATGCGATCCTATCTTTTACAGAGCCGCCTGGGTTAAAAAACTCTAATTTTACGTAAATTTCAGCCTCGTCAGCACCTGTTTTAACCTTTACGATAGGTGTATTACCGATCGTTTTTACGATGTTATCGTAGATCATCACTCCTCCTAAAATAAATTTCTCGTAAATTTAGCATAGAATTTAAAATAAAACATAAAAAGTCCTAATTTGCGCTAAATTTAAAATAAAATTTTTAATTTTTAATGCTATCAAGCACCTCTTGTCCGCTTTGGCTTAAAATTTTGCCTTTGAAATTCTCTTTGCAAAACTCCAAAATAAGTGCATGATAGAGCTTTAAAACCTCACTCTCGTCAAATTTCTCACTATCAAGAAATTTGTAAATTTCATCATAATCAAGCGAGCTAAACCACTCAGCCGCCTCGTCGTAGCTCTCAAAAATGTAGTCAAAATACGCCATTATCCTAAGCGCATAAGCATCAACGACCATGCAAGGCTTGCCGCAAGCGTAAGCAAGTATCGCGTCGCAAGTCTCAGCGCCAACACCTCTTATGCT
>JAHADO010000111.1 GCA_018375265.1 Campylobacter concisus
TAAATATTCTATTATTATATTCTATCTTTTCATCATCTTTATGAAGCACACCAAGTGGGAAAATGCCTTCTTTCTCCTCATCGCTTAGCATGTCAAATTTGACCTTGCTCGTCGTGCGGCCCTTTATCCACTCTAAATTTTTAACCGCCTCGCCCATTTTGTTCTTGCGGCCTAAATTTATGTGGCAGTTTGAAAATACATCAAAAAAGCTGTATCCATCGTGGCTAAAGCCCTCTACAAAGAGCTTTGTAAGCTTCTCTGGCTCGATGACACTACCACGCGCGACAAAGCTAGCGCCTGCTGCTGTTGCGAGCTTACAGGCGTCAAAGCTAGGGTCGATGTTGCCGTATTGTGCTGTGACCGTCCACATGCCCTTTGGCGTCGTTGGGCTAGTTTGCGAGTTTGTTAGCGCGTAGATGAAGTTGTTGATTAAGATGTGATTTAGCCCGATATTTCGGCGGCATCCGTGTATCGTGTGGTTGCCTCCGATCGCCAGTCCGTCGCCGTCGCCAGTTACAACTATGACGTGTTTGTCCGGATTTGCCATCTTTACGCCAGTCGCATAAGCTACGGCTCTGCCGTGAGTCGTGTGAATGGTGTTGCAGTCTAGATATCCGCTAAAACGGCCAGAGCAGCCGATGCCTGAAACTACGCAAACGTCGTTCATGTCCCAGCCCATCGTGTCTATCGCACGAATGAGAGCCTTTAGTATGACGCCGTCGCCACAGCCCCAGCACCAAAGAGTAGGCATTTTATCTGTTCGTAAGTATTTATCGTAATTAAAAGCCATAAATTTCTCCTATCTTCGCCTCGATCTCGCTTGGGCTTATCGGTCTGCCGTTTGCTTTTAGCAGTTTTGCAAAGTCATCTCTTAAGATGATCTTTGAAATTTCGCCACTATACTGGCCTAAATTTAGCTCGCAGACTAAAATTTTCTTAAATTTATTTGATATCTCTTTTAGTTTTTTGGCTGGAGCTGGAAAAAGTGTGAGTGGCTTAAATAGTCCAACTTTTAGACCTTTTTCACGTAAATTTAAGATCGCTTGCTTGGCTGAAAGCGCCACGCTACCAAAGGCGATGATGCAAATTTGCGCGTCATCAAGCATAAACTCTTCAAATTTCTCGCACTCATCAGTGTGTAAATTTATCTTATCAAATAGTCTATTCATCGAGTTTTCAACGATCTTGCCATCTTCTGTTGGAAAGCCAGTCGCTCCGTGATGAAGTCCTGTTATATGGTAGTGGTAGCCTTTAAAGAAAGGATTTAGCGTGGCTGGCGCGTCTGGTGCTGCCTCGTATGGCTTATACTCTTTTGGCTCGCCGCTAAACTCTTTTCTTTTGTAAATTTCTAGCTCGCCTATCTCTGGCAGGCGCACTCTTGCCTGCATGTGGCCTATCGTCTCATCAAGTAGCAGCATAACCGGCGTCATAAACCTAGCTGCGAGGTTAAAGGCGCGCACGGTCTGCGTGTAGCACTCCTCTAGGCTGCTTGGGGCAAGGACGATCATATTTACATCGCCGTGAGTTGGGTTTTTAGCCTGCAAGATATCGCCTTGTGCGACACGTGTTGGCAGGCCAGTTGAAGGGCCGCCACGCATTACGTTTACGATGACAAGCGGTATCTCAGCGATAAAGCCAAGACCTATTTGCTCAGCCTTTAGCGAAATGCCAGGTCCAGAGCTAGCAGTCATCGCTTTAGCACCACTCGCACTTGCACCAAGAGCTACGCAAATGCCAGCTATCTCATCTTCCATTTGTATAAATGTACCGCCGTTTTTTGGTAAAAGCACGCTTAGCTCGTGGGCGATCTCGCTGCTTGGAGTGATAGGATATCCGCCAAAGAAGTTACAGCCACACTCGACCGCAGCCCTTGCTACTAGGGCATTTCCAGTTGATACTACCTCTCTCATGCGCTCTCTCCAAGCTTGGCAAATTTATTTGCCTTTACAGCCGCAGCTCGCTCTTTGCTCTCAGGCGTTAGTTTTGCAAATTTAAAGCCTTTATCAGCCACATAAATGGCAAAATCAGGACAGTGAAGCTCGCAGTCACGGCATCCTATGCATGAGTCAGCATAGACCACCTCTATCATCTTGCCAAGCACCGCCTTTGGCTCAAGCCTCATACCTAGCACGCCTGCTGGGCAGTAGCTCACACAGACATCACAGGCCTTACACCTGCTCTCATCGACCCAAACTGGGACATTTTCTTTTACGATCATATATCTTCCTACTCTAAGTTTTCTTTTAAAAATTTGATATTTTTTCTAATTTCAGCTTCACTTTTGTTTAGGTGCTCTTGCTCGTCTTCGTCTAAATTTAGCTCTAAAATTTCTTTTAAGCCATCACGTCCGAGCCTTACTAGCCTGCCACAACTTAGCTCATCGTCTATTAGCACGCTAGCGCTTATTATCTCATCGCTCTTGCCAACGATCATCTCGCACATCTTCACAGCTGCAGCCGCTGGTGCGTAGTAAGCTGAAGTGCCAAGCAGTTTAACGATCTTTGCGCCGCCAGTGCTTGTCTCTTTTTTGAGCGCTTTTAGCTCATTTTCACTTAAATTTTCACTGATATTGCTAGCTGATACGATCATCTCGTCATTGTGGGCGCCGACG
Source organism: Campylobacter concisus (assembly GCA_018375265.1). Taxonomy (GTDB): domain Bacteria; phylum Campylobacterota; class Campylobacteria; order Campylobacterales; family Campylobacteraceae; genus Campylobacter_A; species Campylobacter_A concisus_AB. The sequence goes on from JAHADO010000111.1 coordinate 2,612, forward strand.
ATCTTTGCCCTTAGCTTGCTAGCGTCCTTATCTTTTAAAAGCGCTAGCTCATATCTGCACCTTGCGCTATCAAGCTCGCCAGCCATGCCGATCACTTTGTTTTTGCTAAAACCGCTAAATTTATGAGCCGTCCAGACCATCACATCAAGCGGATTTGTGACGACTATTATGACTGCGTTTTTGGCAAATTCAGCTATCTTTTGCGCAGTTTGTTTTCCGACTACGGCGTTTTTAAGTAGTAGATCTTCTCTAGTTTGCCCCTCTTTTCTTGGGCTTCCAGCTGTGACTATGACGATGTCACTGCCTTCAATTAGCACAAAGTCCTCGCCACCACAAACGCTAGTTTTTGCGTTAAAGACGCAGCTTGACTGCGCTAGGTCGATCGCCTTTGCGCGCGCCACATCGCCAAATATATCCACAAGCGCGATCTCATCGCAAAGCTCTCTCATACAAAGCGCATAAGCTATGCTAGCACCGACGTTTCCAGCTCCAACTACACTTATTTTCATCTCTTATCCTATTATTTGATTTAAAATTTCACTTGGTCTCATGACCTCATTTGCTCTTGCTTCATCTAGCAGGTAGTATCCGCCAAATTCCACTCTTGCACCATCTTTTTCTCTGATCTGCTTTAGAATTTCGCTCTCATTTTTCTCTAGCTCGTCTGCTAAATTTTCAAAGATTTTGCTTAAAATCCCGCCACTTTTTGCCATCTCTCTCGCCCAAAAAAGTGCCAGATAAAAGTGTGACTCTCTAGTATCAAGAGTGGCATTTGGCGTTTTGTTTTCGTCCAAATAGCTAGCAACAGCTCTATTTAGCGCGTCACTTAGCTCTTTTGCCTCTTTTTTTTGCCTAAAAAATGCTAGATGTTCAAGCGATGCACTAAGCGCCAAAAACTCGCCTAAGCTATCCCAAAGCAAGTGATTTCTCTCTTTTAGCTCTTTTACAAGTGTTGGAGCCGTCCCACCAGCACCGGTCTCAAACATCGCTCCACCAGCAAGTAGCGGCACTACTGAGAGCATTTTTGAGCTGCCACCTAGCTCAAATATCGGGAAAAGATCGGTTAGATAGTCTCTTAAAACATTGCCGGTTATGCCTATGACGTCTTTGCCAGCTCTTATTGCTTCAAGCGATTTTTTAGTTGCTTGCTCGTAGTTTAAAATTTCAAATTTCACGCCAGCATTAGCAAATTTATCTCTAAATTTGTCAAATTTAGCTATCAAATTTCTATCATGAGCGCGGCTACTATCTAGCCAAAATATAAGCTCATCTTTTGAAATTTCGCCTCTTTTTAAAGCAAGCTCAAACCACGCATTTATCGCATCTTCTTTTGCCTGCGTCATCCTAAAGATATCGCCTTTTTTAACACTAAATTTAAAGACGCTCTCGCCAGCTCCATCAAAAACAGCAAATTCTCCGTCCTCTTTTGCGATAAAAGTCTTATCGTGGCTGCCGTACTCCTCGGCCTTTTTAGCCATAAGCCCCACGTTTGCTACGCTGCCAATGTTACTCACATCAAGCGCGCCATGCTCCTTAAAATCCGCCACGCAGGCCTCATAAACCCTAGCATAAGTCCTATCTGGGATCATGCAAAGCGAGAAATTCAGCTCGCCGTCCTTATCTTTTACCTTGCCAGAGTTTCTAATGAGCGCAGGCACGGAGGCGTCAATGATGACGTCATTTGGCACGTCAAAGTTACTGACTTTTTCATTTAGTGCCCAAATTTTTGCCTTTTTACTCAAAATTTCATCAAATTTAGCCAAAATTTCATCTTTATTTTTAAGAGTTGAAATTTTAGAAAACATATCTTTTAAGCCATTTTTTGCCTCAACGCCGTGAGTTTTAAACTCCTCACCAAATAGCTCAAAAACCTCTTTAAAATAGCTCTTTATCGCGTGAGCAAAGATGACTGGGTCACTAACCTTCATCATCGTGCATTTTAGATGTAAGCTCAAGGTCAAATTCTCTTTTAGCGCCGTCTCAAAACAGTTTTCATAAAATTTATCTAACTCATCTGCACTTAAAAAGGTAGCATCTACGATCTCACCGCTTTGAACAGCAAGCTCTTTTAAAAGCACTTTTTTGCCATCTAAACTTATAAAATTTATATAAAATTTCTCATCTTTTTCTGCGATGATTGAGCGCTCATTTTCATAAAAATCGCCCTTTTGCATGTAGCAAATTTTAGTTTTATTTGCCTTGTCCCAGCTGCCGTTGCTATGTGGGTGCTTTTTGGCAAATTCTTTAACCGGAGGCAAGACTCTTCTGTCTGAGTTTCCTTGTCTTAGCACTGGATTAACGGCACTTCCAAGCACTTTTGCATATTTTTTAGCGACCTCTTCATCGTAGTCTGTGATGATTTCATCTGGATAAAACGGCACATTTATCCCCTTGCTTCTAAGCTCCTCAATGGCCGCTTTTAGCTGAACGAGCGTGGCTGAGATGTTTGGCAGTTTTATGATATTTGCCTCTTTGTGCGCGGTTAGCTCGCCCAAAAGCTCTAGCTCGTCGGCCTTGTTTA
>JAHADO010000112.1 GCA_018375265.1 Campylobacter concisus
CATATAGAGTGTGGTTTGCTCCGATGTCGTAAGTGATGCCAAGATATGGCGTGATCTCATTTGTGAAATTTCTATTGTCTTTGCCGCCCTCTATCTCGTATTTGTAGTAGCTCACCCTAGCACCTAGCAAAAATTTAAGCTCATCGGTGATTGATAGTTTATTTGCCGCGTAAAATGACTTTTGTATCGTTTTATCTTTGTTGTTTTGATCTTCGTAAGGGAATTTTGGATCATCAAGATGCAAGTTTTTAAAATCGATCCTACTTCTAGCTGTATAAGCAAGCCCAGCTGGCGTAGTCCTTTGCAGCCAGTAGCTACTTACCTTATCGCTACTTTTTTTATAGTTGTTATACATCGCGCCAAAGACAAACTCATGGGATAAATTTGCTATCTCGTAAGGGATATTTGCGTATGCATCTACGTTGTGGATATTCTCCTCTCTTTTGTTTGCATAAGCGCTAAGATCACCTATGTTGCCGGTGTCATCTAAATTTACCGCTCCACCGTAGTAGAGTAGATTTGAGTCAGTGTTTGCCCGTCTAAATGAGTAGCTTAAATTTAAGCTCGCTTCATTTTCAAAGTAGTGCTTAAAATCAGCGTAAAAATCAAGTGTTTTTATATCCCACCTTGTCCAAGGCTGAGAGAAAATTTCACTTTTGCTAAAATTTCTCCTAGAGCCATCTGCGTAAAAAGCCGGCATGCCGCCCCACCTAACGCCACGGCGTCTTAGCTCTTGATAAAACGCACCAAGGCTAAGCCATGAGTTATCGCCTATGTCGCTATCGACTACACCATAAATCGCGCTATTTTTGCGGTTATAATAATCCATATAAGAGTGCGACTTCTCATGCATAAATGAAAGCCTCGCTCTGACGCTTCCGCTCTCATTTACAGGCGTTTGCACATCGCCATTTACGCCGTATCTATCGTATGAGCCAGCACTTACACCAAAATTTCCTTTTAGCTCCTTTGAGTCTGCTCTTTTTCTTATGAAATTTAAGCTTGCAGCTGGGTTGCCAGCGCCTGCAAGTAGGCCATTTGCTCCTTTTACCACCTCGACTCTTTCATAAGGTAACAAGCTCATATCATTTGCGCCAAGACTAAAGCCGCCAAAGCTAGGCATCGAATCAAGCAAGTAATAATCTATCTTAAAGCCACGAGCTGTCGGATATACGCGCTCGTCCCATTTGTTTAGCGTGACGCCTGGGATATTTCTAAGAAGCACCTGATAGTCCTTGATGCCTTGATCTTTTAGCCTTGCTTCTGTTAGCACAGTTAGCGACTGGGGAGTTTGACGAGAGGTTAAATTTAGCCTTGTTGTGCTCTTTACAAGCTCTTTTGCAAAGTAGTTTGCATCGTCTCTTCACTCACTTTCCACGACATCGACAGCTTCTAAAACCTTGTCATTTTCACTAGCATAAATTTGAGGCAATGCCAAATTTAAAGCAACTAAGCTAAGTAAAATTTTTTTCATTTTTTCTCCTTTTAAATTTTCTAAACCACAGATAAAGCCCTGAGATACTCAAAACTAACGGCGAGATGCCCACTATAAACCAGATAAATTTTGTAGTTTGGTTGTAGTTTCCAAAGTGCGATCTTCTAAAGGCTGAGAGGATTTTCTCGCTTAAATTTGCATTTTTTATATCTAGGACGCTAACTAGCTTGCCGCTATCTTTGTCGTAGGTGATCACGCTTGAGTATTCGTTATGCAAAAAGCTTTGCCATATCACGTAGCCAAAGATGCGGATGTTTGCTCCTTGCATGAAAGGCAGCGAGATGAAGTGTGGCTCAAAGCCTTTTATATCCTTTTTGCTTCGCGCCACCAGCTCATCAAGGGATAAACTTTTGTTGTAAATTTTTGCGTCTATTACGAAGTCATCTTTAAACTCTGGCGCGCGTGCCATCTGAAATTCCCACCAAGCGCCACTTATGCAAATGAGAAGCAAAACTGGCGTGCAAAAAATGCCTATTATCTTGTGGATGTCATTCATAAAAACATTTAGCCCATTTACGCGCAGCCTAAGCAGAGTTAGCCAAAATTTGCGGTAGATCACAAAGCCGCTAATGCAGATAAAAAATGTAAAAATAGCTGTTAGAAAAAGGATAATATTGCCACTTTTCTCAAGCAAAAGCTGCTCATGGATATGCGCCAAAACTCCGAAAAATCCCTCATCGTGCGCAAGTGGCTTGCTCTTTATCTTGCCACTGAAAGCATCAAAATAGATAAATTTCCACTCTTTTTTGCTATCGTTATGCTCGATTAGCCAGATTTTGTCGCATTTTTTAGGGTTTGCATCGATGTTTATGCCAACCATCTCATAGCCGCTAAGCTCGCTTGCGACGATATCTCTTAGCTCATCAAGACTGATCCTTTTGCTCAAATTTTCTTTGTTTAAATTTACTTTTACGATATTTGAATGAAAAAGGCTGTTTAGCTCGTCTTTATAAACTAGGATCGCACCGCTAAAGCAAACTACAACAAGCGGGATAAAAAAGAGAAGCGACAAATACGCATGTACCTTGTAAAAAAGCTTTAAATTTAAAAATTTCACCCCTTTTGCCACCTTTTAAAAATTAGTTTTGATAACAGCTCGCAATTTTATAAGATTTTTGCTTTTATAATTTTTAAAACCATTATCAAAATATAATTTTAAAAAGAAAGTGACGTTTGTGAAATTTGAGTTTGCAAAGGTAAAAAATTTGATTTAAAAAAGAGACAACTCCTCTTTGTGTAAGCGGAAAAGCCAGAAAAGGGGGAAGCAAAGTCTTAACCGCTACAAAAAGGAGGGCCCGTTTAGGACGATGAAATGTTATTGTTTAAATATAAATTTTAATGAAATTTTTAGTTAATAAAAAAGAAATTCTGCGTAATACTAAAGTCAATCGCGATATTTAGGCATTTTATAAAGAAATTTCTCTTTTAAAATGGTAAAAATATATGCTTTGCATGAAAGCAAAATCACATTTGAAATTTCATTTTTATTACTATTAAACGTTGTTTGTAATGTTTAATTTAGCGACGTAAAAAGGTATCTCGCTAAATACGCTTAAAAACTCGGACAAATTTTAAAATTTCATGAACGAGTAATTTCGGCTCTAAAATTTGAGCTAAGCTGCAAGCGAAGCCAAATTTTAGTAGTCAATTCTTGCGAGTGAGTGAAAGTTTAAAATTTGTAAATTAAAGTTTTTTAAAATTTAAAGTTTTGTTTTTTCAAAAGGGAGACAAGGGGACTTGAATTACGAAGCCGTCCCCTTATCCCCCTTTTTAAATCCTCTAAACCCCTCGCACGTTCAAAGTGCATGCGATGGCACTATCGTGCCGCATGCGTTTTGCTATCAAGTAAGTTTTCGCAAAATTTAAAATTTCATGAACGAGTAATTTCGACTCTAAATTTAGTGCTAAACGTAGTGCAGCCTAAATTTAGTAAGTTGCTAAGGCGAGTGAGTAAAGTTTTAAAATTTGCAGAATAGCTTTTTAGAAATTTAAAGTTTTGTTTCTTTGTTAAGGGGGAAGAGGCTTGAATTACGAAGTCGCTCCCTTCCCCCTTAACGATCCCCTAACCCCGACGACGTTAGAAGTGCATGCGATAGCACTGTCGTGCCGCATGAGTTTTATGTGAGAGAATTTATAGTAAATTTTAAAATTTCATGAACGAGTAATTTCGGCTCGACAATTTGAGCTTAGCTGCAAGCGAAGCCAAATTTTAGTAGTCAATTCTTGCGAGTGAATGAAAGTTTAAAATTTGCGAATTTACTTCGTCATAGATATAAATGTTAGATAAATTTCAATTCTTAGGCACAAGCTCTAGGACGTTGCAGGCTCGTTTGCTGCCCATCTTGCAAGCCTTATCAAGGGCATTTGCAGATAGATCAAAGCTCTGCTCTACGCCGTTTCCTTGTAGATATTTTGTAGCTAGCTCGTAGCAAGCTTCACTGCTACCATTTTCACAAAGCGACTTAAATATCTCATAAGATCTAACCATATCTTTTTCAACGCCAAGACCTCGCCCTAGCATATCAGCATATAAAAAGCAAGAAGTTTTGTCTTTGTTTTCGCACTCGCTTGAAAGCTTTTTAGTAAAGCTCTCGCAAGCTTTTGCGTCACTTTTGTTGATGCAGTTTTGCATATTTTCATCCCAGTTTGCGCTTAGAGATAAAACGGCAAAGGCTAAAAATAAAATAGATTTTTTCATAAATTTCCTTGAGAGAGATAAACCCCCTTTGGGGGAAAGGGGGTCATTACAAAAAGGAGGTTTCTTGTTGGACAAGTGGAATAATACAAGCCTCGTCTAAATTTAAAGCCAACTCTTATTTAACAAAAAACAATCAAACAAGATCTCTCTTGCTAAAGCCCAAATAGCCGCAAACTAGCAAAATCGCGCCAAGTACCAAAGGATAGATGATCGCATAAGCTACGAAGGTCGCTTTTGAAAATGTGCCTAAGATAAAGTAAGACGCAGTGCCGATGACTGCTAAATTTGGATCAAAAAGGCTAAGCGCTGCTATCCTAAAAAGCTCGATCGGATTTAACATCGCGATAGAGTAGATGACGTACTCATCGACTGAGCTTCGCATAAGTAGCCCAATGAGCGCTAGGTCGATAAAAGCTAGCATGATAAGCCAGAGCAAAAACGCCACGCCTTGGCCAGTTTCTTGGTTTTTAATAAGGCTTGAGATGAAAAAGCCAAGCGATAAAAAGACGATACTTAGGCTAAAAAGCAGGCCAAAGTAGAGCACCAGCACGCCCCAAGGTATCGACACGCCCTTTATAAAGCCAACCACCACGCAAAGCAAAAGCGAGAACAAAAGCGGCACAAAAACGACAAATGTCCGCCCAAGCGCCTTGCCAAAGTAGTACTCTTTAAGGCTTAGCGGGAAGCTTAGCACGTACTCAAGCAGGTTTGTGTCCCTGTCTTGATTTATGCTTCTAACGGTTGAAATGAGGATAAATATCGGCACGATGATGACGCAAATTTGTATAAACAAAAGTAGCGCCCTTGTTAGCCCAGAAAAGCCAAGCACTCGTGAGTCGGTTACTCCGCTAAATAAAAATCCTATCATCAAAGCAGAAAAAAGAAGCGCATAGATCGCAAACCACCTTGAGCGAAACGACTCTTTTACGTCAAG
>JAHADO010000113.1 GCA_018375265.1 Campylobacter concisus
GCCAAAATTTTGAGCTTTTAAAGCGTATGATCTTAGCGCTTTTCATAAGACACAATGAAAATTTAGAAAATTTAAAAGATTTTGCCAAATTTGAAGATGTACTAGACCTGCTTTATAACCTAAAAACGCCTATAAATTTAGACGATGCAAAATACAAATCCCTCTTTTACGCAAAGGGCGATATAGATGAGCCATGTGAAATTTATGGCTTTGAGCTAAATGTCATAAAAAGACTAAAAGACGCTAAATTTGACGCAGCTGGGCTAAGCTTTAACTACGTTTGCAAAAACTGCAAAAACTCATTTCCTATGCACTTTTACCGCTGTCCGGTCTGTCACGAGCTAGGAAGTGTGAAAATTTTATCCCACATCACAGAAAAACCAAGTGAAGATAGTAACACTTTTTAGTGACGGCTCATGCCTTGGAAACCCTGGAGCTGGCGGCTGGGCTTATATATTGAGATTTAACGAAGCGCAGAAAAAAGCAAGTGGCGGCGAGGCATATACGACAAACAACCAAATGGAGCTAAAAGCTGCGATAATGGGGCTAAAAGCACTAAAAGAGCCCTGTGAAGTAAGGCTTTTTACCGATAGCTCATACGTGGTAAATAGCATAAATGAGTGGCTTGCAAACTGGCAAAAGAGAAATTTTAAAAATGTAAAAAATGTCGAGCTTTGGCAGGAGTATTTAGAGATTTCAAAGCCACATAAAGTCGTGGCTAGCTGGGTTAAGGGGCATGCTGGACACCCTGAAAACGAGGAGTGCGACCAGATGGCAAGGGATGAGGCATTAAAAATAAAAGATGAGAATAAGATATGAAAAATTTAGAAGAATTTGAACGTAATCTTGGCTATAAATTTAAAAAACCTGAGCTTTTAGAAGAGGCGCTAACTCACAAGAGCACTAAGCAGGCGTTAAATAACGAGAGGCTTGAGTTTTTGGGCGATGCGGTGATGGATCTGCTCGTAGCTGAGTATCTTTTTAAGAAATTTAGCAAGATCGCAGAGGGCGATATGAGCAAACTTCGTGCCGCGCTTGTCAATGAAAAAAGCTTTGCAAATATGTCTAGACGGCTAAAAATGGGCGAGTTTTTAAGGCTTAGTCAAGCTGAGGAAAACAACGGCGGTAGAGAGAAAGATAGCATTTTAAGCGACGCATTTGAGGCAGTGATGGGCGCTATCTACCTAGAGGCTGGACTTCTTAAAGTGCGAGAAATTTCGATCGCCTTGCTTGAGCTTTGCTATCCGCAGATCGACTTTGCGCACCTTGAAAAGGACTACAAAACAGCCCTTCAAGAGGTCACTCAAGCGACCCTTGGCGTCATACCAACATACGAGCTCATAGGCTCATTTGGACCTGATCATAAGAAAGAATTTGAGATAGCCTTGCTACTAAATGGCAAAGAAATTTCACGTGCCGTTGGAAGCTCGAAAAAGCAAGCCCAACAGCTCGCAGCAAAAATTGCACTAGAAAAAATCAAAAAATAGGATAAATTTTGAACACATTTGGCAAAAAACTAACCTTAACTAGCTTTGGCGAGAGCCATGGGGTGGCGATAGGTGGCGTGATAGACGGCCTACCTGCTGGGCTAAAGATCGATGCAGACTTCATCCAAAGCGAGCTTGATAAGCGTCGCCCTGGGCAAAGTAGCTTCACAACGGCAAGAGATGAGGCTGATAAGATAGAAATTTTTAGTGGTGTTTTTGACGGCACAAGCACTGGCGCACCGATAGGTTTTGCCATTTTTAACAACAACCAAAAGTCAAATGACTATGAAAATTTACGTGAAATTTTCCGCCCTGGGCATGCTGATCTAACATATTTTAAAAAATATGGCATCAGAGATCACAGAGGCGGTGGGCGTGCGAGTGCGAGAGAGACTGCGGTAAGGGTCGCTGGTGGGGCATTTGCACAGCTACTTTTAAATGAATTTAAGATAGAAGTTTTAAGCGGCGTGCTTGGCATTGGCAAGGCGATTAGCGACAAGGTTGATTTTGCTTTTGCCCAAAATTCGCAAATTTACGCCCTTGGCAACGAAGAGGCGATGAAAGAGGCGGTAAATAAAGCTAGAAGTGAGCACGATAGCGTTGGAGCTGTGGTTTTAAGCGTAGCTAGAGGCGTGCCAGCTGGTCTTGGTGAGCCACTTTATGATAGGCTTGATAGCGCTTTGGCAGCTGCTTTAATGGGTATAAACGGCGTAAAAGCCGTAGAGATCGGCGCTGGCGTAAATGTAATCTCCATGCTTGGCTCAGCAAACAACGACGAGATGGACGAGCTTGGCTTTTTGAGCAACAACGCTGGTGGCATACTTGGTGGCATAAGCAGTGGTGCTGAGATCGTACTAAAGAGCCATTTTAAGCCAACGCCTTCGATATTTAAAGAGCAAAAGACGCTAAATTTAGCTGGCGAGGCGGTGGATTTTGAACTAAGAGGTAGGCATGATCCTTGCATAGGCATACGTGGCAGCGTCGTAGCAACCGCGATGATAAGGCTGGTTCTTGCTGATATGCTACTGCTAAATGCAAGCACAAAGCTTGAAAATTTAAAGAAAATTTACGGCTAAATTTGACTTAGCCACCAAACGATGGCTAAATTTAGAAATTTATAGCGACTGTAAAATTTTTGGTTTAGAAAAAAACGGTGATCGATTTCATTTCACCTTTATATTTTCAAGATCAGCTAATACCCTGTGTCGCAGCTACTTTGAGCGATGCTAGATGTGGCTTTGTCGCGAGTTAGAATTCTCCTCTAGCACTTCAGGATCACGCCACACACCCTCGCAGATGGCGATGACGTGCTCTGGGATGATGAGCAACAAGCGCGCCAACTAAAATTTCACCCTGTCTCGTTAAATACTCTCACCACGTCGCCAGTTGCTATGCCTTCATTTACATTTATAAGCATCGGCTACCTAGCACGCATCTTGGCGTAGTTTCTGATCACTAAGCTACTTAGCTGTGAGTGGAGGCGGTATCTTTGGTGCGAGGTTTTTGCACTCAAATTTGGCTTTTTTCTAAAAGATTTTTATTAAAATTTTAAACCATTTCAAACAAAATTTACAAACTAACTTTTACCAAATTTCATCTATAATCCTCTCATGAAAAATGAAAATCCAAAGAGCAAAATTTACGCCGTTATCGACCTAAAGTCCTTTTACGCCTCGGTTGAGTGCGTCGAGCGCGGGCTTGATCCATTTAAGGCTGATCTGGTCGTGGCTGACGCTAGTCGTGGCAGTGGCGGCATCTGCTTAGCTGTTAGCCCTGTGCTTCGTGCAAAGGGAGTGAAAAACCGCTGCAGGCTCTTTGAGATACCAAGAGATATCAAATTTATCATCGCGCCGCCTAGGATGCAGTTTTACATCGACTACGCCGCAAGGATCTATGAAATTTATCTAAAATATGTCTCCAAAGAGGACATCTATGTCTATTCGATCGATGAGTGCTTCATAGACCTCACTTCTTACTTGAAGTTTTACGCTCTTGGCGCAAAAGAGATGGCAAAGATGATGATGGATGAGATATTAAAAACGACTGGTGTAACGGCGACTTGCGGCATGGGGACAAATTTATACCTCGCAAAGATCGCGCTTGATATATTAGCAAAGCACAGCGACGATAGGATCGCATTTTTAGACGAGCGCCTTTACAAAGAGCAGCTCTGGACGCACCAGCCGCTAAGTGACTTTTGGCGTATCGGTAAGCAAACTAGGCTAAAGCTCGAAAAATGCGGCATCTTTTGCATGAAAGATATCGCAAATGCGCCAAAAAGCCTGCTTGAAAAAATTTTTGGCGTCGATGCCTACATCACGATAGATCACGCAAACGGCATAGAGCCAACGACGATAGCTGAGATAAAGGCCTATAAACCAAGCACGAAGTCCTACTTTAGCTCGGAAATTTTGCCTAGAGACTACGAGCGCTGCGAGGCGGTGATCGTGCTAAAAGAGATGGCTGACAGGCTCGCGCTTAGGCTCATAAACAAAGATGTGAGGGCGAGTGGGCTAACGATAAATGTGAGATTTGCCGATAAGCTTGAGCCGCAGCAACGTGCGAGCATGAGGTTTAAAACGCCAACAAATGTCTCAAGCGTGCTGATGAGTGCGGCTGAGGAGCTACTTTTAAACAAGATAAAAAATGCTGGGCTAATCAGGCAAATAGGCATATCTGCAAACGATGTAGTGAAAGAAAATTTGGTTGAGTTTAGCCTGTTTGAAGATGACGCCAAAGAAAAAGCGGTGCTAAAATCTCTAAATTTGATAAAAGAGAAATTTGGTAAAAACTCGATCCTGCGCGCGATCGACCTGCTTCCAGAGGCGACTGGGCAGGATAGAAACAAAAAGATCGGAGGACACAAGAGCGGTGAGTAAAGATAGGGCAAAAATTTTTAGCTCGTTTAATCCTCTCTCAACATTGGAGCGAGCCTTGCGACAAAAAGAGCGAGAAAAATGCGAAAAACTAGAGCTTGATGAGAGCAAGGTCGATGAAATTTTAAAAAAATTAAGCGAGATAAAGATAGCTGACGAAGTGCGTGTGAGCTACCACGACGGCTTTTCATACGTAAAAAATAGCGGCCTAGTCTCAGATGTAAATTTCAAAGACAAAACCCTCATGATCGTAAAAACTAAGATCAAATTTGAGGATATAAATAGGATAGAGATCGTTAAAAAAATTTGTAGTATAAAAACTAAGTAAGCGTTTTTACCTTCTCCCAAAGCTCAATGTCACCGTCTATCTCCGTAAAAATAGTCGAAATTTCTATATTTTTTACATTTAAATTTTCTTTGTATTTTTTTAAATTTCTTTGCTTTAATTTTTCTTGCAAAAAGCTAAATTCATACTTGATTTGACCTCTAGTAACGGCGATCTTGGATAAATTTTCTGCGTCAAATTTTCCAACTTTTGTAACATCAAATTTATATCCACGAACGCAAGCCTCTTTATAAACTTCAAAAAGATAGGCGTTTATAACATCTATAGAGTTTTCATGAGTGTAAAATCTAATTAATTGTGGGTGGTTTTTATAGCCTTTTGTCAGCCCTTCTAAAACATTTTTAGCTAGCAAAGCCTCTCTCCACAGAGCCACAAGACCCTTTGCATCAAGATATTTAAAATTTATCGTCCAGAGTCT
>JAHADO010000114.1 GCA_018375265.1 Campylobacter concisus
TGCTAAAGTCAAAGACGTCAGTGCCATTTTTCTTTGGTACTTGGCGGTCTAGCTCAGCAAAAAATGCAGACCTCGCCTCTAAAATTTTCTCTATTTTCTCTTTTACTTCTTGAGATTTTTCCACTTCTACTCCTCTATAAAAATTTTCATCTCATCGCCATAAAGCTTGACATAAAGGGTCTTTTGACCTGCAAATTTATGCGTATCAGCAGCGTAATCCTCATAAAAGCTCACGCGAAAAAGCTTGTCGTTTTTAAGGTTTGGATAAGGTGTGATGAGAAAATTTGAAAAAGCGATATGTTTTTTCTCTTTTTTAGCAAAGATCGCTCGTTTCATATTTTTAAAATTTTCTAAACTCATGCCGTCATATCGCTCAAAGTCTTTATCATAAAATTTCAAATAGCTATCGATGTCACTCTCGCTCCAAGTCTTCTTCCAGTTAAGAATTCCAGAGATGATCACTGCTATGTCGTTCACGCTTGCTTCTGGGCGCTTGTCCTCGTAGATAAAAGCGAGCGTTTTTTTGTGGTCTATCACTTCGTCAAATTTCATCAAGATGTCATTTTGCATAGCCACGCAGCCTTTTGTCTTTAGCTCATCTGTCCTTTGACCATCGAGTGGATAGCCATGTATCCAGATGCCACTGCCATTACGTTTTGAAAGTTTATCAAGTAAATTTGGATATGAAAGAGAAAAGGCAAGAGGCCCCAAATATCTGTCATTTGGCGTAAATCTACGTGTGAGCTGATAGACGCCAACTGGCGTTTTTAGATCGCCCTCAAGCAGTTTGTCGCCATTTTTGCCAACGATGACGCTTGAACTAAAGAGTTTTTTTGTAACGCCGTCTTTATAAGAGATGACTTCAAGCTTTTTATCGGTCTTATCAACCACGCTTAGAAGTATTTCGTTGTCGTAATATCCGTATCTAACGTCCTTGTCTTTGAGCTTTTCTAGCCAGTAGTCCTTACTTAAAATGTTCTTTTCAATGGCTTCTATGACAGCAGATGGGCCATTTTTTAAGTAAATTTCTTCGTAATTTTGGGCAAAAAGACAAGGCGCTAACGCGATGAAGAAAAATAGTATCTTTTTCAAGTGAAGTGTCCCAAAAAGTAAAATTTAGTGCGTAATTATAACCTAAAAAATTTCAATTTTTAAATTTTAAAGGGAATTTTAGTTTCTTTATATGTATAATCTGAAAACCATTATTAATTTACCATAAAGGAAAAATATGAAAAAACTTGTTTTTGGTGCATTGCTTGCGGCATCTACACTAATGGCAGCTGATATCAGCTTGGATAATGTCAGAGCAAGAGATACAAAGCCTGGCACAAACAATAGCGCTATTTTCATGAATATCAAAAACGCTTCAAATGCCGATGTAAAGCTAGTTGGTGTTCATTCAAGTGTTTGTAAAAGCACTGAAATTCACACTCACAAGATGGAAAATGGCATGATGGCTATGGTTCAGGTTGAGGACGCTGTTATCCCAAAAAATGGCGAGACAAAGCTAGCGCCTGGCGGTCTTCACATCATGCTTATGGATCTAAATAAGCCCATAAAAGATGGCGATAAGGTTAATCTTGAGCTAAAATTTAGCAACGGCGAGGTCATCAAGCTTGATAATATCGGAGTAACCAAAAACTTTAAATAATGAAAAAAATTCTAATCATTTTTTCACTCATCTTTATAGTAGCAGGCGCTTTTTGGATGGGTCATAAATTTATGGTCAGCAAAGAGGATCCGCCTGAATTTGCCGATGTAAATACATCGCTTGATCCTTTAAAATGCGATTTAAACAAAGATGCTTGCGAGGTGAAATTTAATGGCGTTAAGCTAAAGATAGACATCTCGCCAAGACCGATCTTTGCGATGAGACCATTTAGCTTTAAGATCATTAATGGCAAAAATTTAGGACTAAAAGATCCAAATCTTGTAATCGATGGCATAAATATGAACATGGGTTCTATAAAGGCAAGGCTTGATCAAAGGGGCGATAGCCTAATAGCCCAAGTCGTGCTAAGTGCTTGTGTGGTCGATCTTATGAGATATAGATTTAAGCTGCTTGATGGCGAAAAAGATACTGGTTTTTTTGTCGATCTCGATCTAAAAATGTAAGGGCAAATGATGAAAAAGACACTTTGGGGCTTAATAATAATCTTAATATGTGCTGGTCTTGCGATGCTTTTTATAAAGCCAAACAAGTATGATTTTAAGGCGCTTTCAGAGCATGGCGAAGTGAGCCTGAAAAACTATAACGGCAAATATAAAGCGATATATTTTGGTTATCTTTACTGCCCCGATGTCTGCCCTACTACGCTCTCTCTTGTGGGCGATGAGCTAAATAAACAAAAAAGAGACGACTTTGAGCTACTCTTCATCACCCTTGATCCTGAGCGTGACATGCCTGAAAATTTAACCCTAATGGCTAAAAATTTCTACAAAAATGCAGACGGACTAAA
Source organism: Campylobacter concisus (assembly GCA_018375265.1). Lineage (GTDB taxonomy): Bacteria > Campylobacterota > Campylobacteria > Campylobacterales > Campylobacteraceae > Campylobacter_A > Campylobacter_A concisus_AB. The sequence goes on from JAHADO010000114.1 coordinate 2,460, forward strand.
GATGAACGATCTGCCAAAAGTAGCTAAAAACTATGGCGTAAAATACCAAAAAATGCACCTTAAAAACTCTGCTATGGGCTACTCTGTCGCTCACAGCTCTGCTATCTATCTGCTAGATAAAGAGGGGAATTTTTACAGCGAAATTTCAAATTTAACTAGTGAAAATATCAAAGAAAATCTCTTAAATTTAATAAAAGATAGACCATAAATTTATCTTGTAGATCAAAATTTCTTATTTTTAAAGAAAAATTTTTTAAACAGCTATACAATTCTTTTTAAACTAGCCGATATTGCGACAATGTAAATCATATGTAAAGGAATTCGTGTGAAGTCAATCACCAATAAAATAGCACTAATGCTAATAGTTGCTCTATGTATCTCGTTTGTGGCTATGTCAGCCACTAGTTATTATACTGCTCAGAACAAGACCATCGAGCTAGTCATCCAATCTCAACGTCAAATTTTAAAAGATGTAAAAAACGCTATGAATACATTTTTTGACGAGAATACACATGCCGCAAATGGCATCGCCCAAAGGCTAGAAAAGCTAGAGGATAGAAGCCAGATAAATGAAATTTTAAGCACAACAAAGCTAATCGTATCTCCTGAGATAGAGAGAATTTTTGTTGGATATGAGAGCGATGGTGCGATGTACCGCTCAAATGGTAAGAATGAGATGCCAAAAGACAATGGCTACGACCCAAGAACAAGAGACTGGTATAAGATCGCAAAAGGCTTAAAAGCAACTTTTTCTGATCCTTATAAATCATCAAGCTCAAATGCCATGATGATAGCATTTTCAGCACCTATCGGCAATAAGGGTGTCGCTGCCATGAATGCTGATATTTCAAGTCTCAGTGAAGAGATCATGAGTATCAGCAAGACTGATTATAGCTATGCTTACGTAGTAGATAAAGATGGCAAGATCATCATCCACCCTGACAAAGATCTAGTCGGTAAAGACAATCCAACCACAAGCAAGCTGGTCGCTAGATATAAAAATAAAGAATTTAATGAAAATGGACTAATTGCTTATAAAAACACAAAGGGCGAGGATAGATATGCTGACTTTATAGAGCTAAACGATCGTGGCTGGCTGGCTATATCTGCTATGCAAAAAGATGTATTTACCACAAATACTATGCCCCTCCTAAAGATCCAGCTAATCCTAGCAGTGCTATTTATCGTTATACTCTCAGCATTTGTCTATTTCTTACTTAAAAAGTCTCTTAACCCTATAAAAACTATCCAGTCTAAACTTGATGATCTATTTAAATTTGTAACTTACGAAGCAAAAGCACCAAGCAAGCTAGAGGTAAGATCAAATGATGAATTTGGTGAGATGAGTAAAGCTATAAATGAAAACATCGATAAAGTCGTAGCTGGCATCAAAAAAGATAGCACTATGATAGATGAGCTAAATAAGGTAGCAAATTTAATGATCAAAGGAAACCTTGGAGCAAAGATAGGCTCAACTCCAAACAACCCATCACTAAATGAACTAAAAGAGCTACTAAATAAATTCTTTACATCTATCTCAGCAAATTTAAAGGGCATAACAAATGTTCTTAGCTCATATACTAAAAATGACTTTACAGCAAAGGTTGAGATAAATGAAGAGCTAGAGGCCGATCTAAAGGCTATGATACTTGGAGTATCTAATATGGGTGAAGTAATTTGCACTATGCTAAACTCAAATTTAAATGATGCCAAGATGCTTGAAGAAAAGGCTACAACTTTGGCTTTGGCTATGAAAGAGCTTACACAAGGTGCTAGCACACAAGCAAGCTCACTTCAAGAAAGCGCTGCTGCAGTTGAACAAATGTCTAGCTCAATGAATGCCATCTCTCAAAAGACAGCTGATGTTATAAGACAATCAGATGAAATTAAAAACATCATAACTATCATTAGAGATATAGCAGATCAAACAAACCTTCTAGCTCTTAATGCTGCAATAGAAGCAGCACGTGCAGGAGAACACGGCAGAGGCTTTGCAGTTGTTGCTGATGAAGTTAGAAAGCTAGCAGAAAGAACTCAAAAATCACTTGGTGAGATAGAAGCAAATACAAATGTATTAGCTCAATCAATAAATGAGATGAGTGAATCTATAAAAGAGCAAAGCGAAGGCATAAATATGATAAATCAATCAGTTGCTCAAATAGATAATCTAACAAAAGAGAATGTGGTAATTGCTAATAGAGCCAATGAAGTAACAAGCGATGTTGATAACATGGCAAAGACAATAGTAAGCGAAGTAAGAAAGAATAAATTTTAATCAAACTACTTCATCAATCTTCATAAATTCCAACCTGGTTTAAGCTGGGTTGGAATTTAGTCCTTTTAAATTCTAAACTTTAAATTTAATATTCAAGAATTATCTATCAAATTTTAAAATTTATGAACGAGCATATCACGGCTCTAAATTTAGTGCTAAACGAAGTGCAGCCTAGATTTAGTAGTCTGCTAAGGCGAGTGAGTAAGATTTTAAAATTTGCAAATTTGTTTTGCTAAATCAGATGAGTAATAAGTAAATTTTAAAATTTCATGAACGAGTAATTTCGGCTCTAAAATTTGAGCTAAGCGGTAAGCGAAGCCAAATTTTAGTAGTCAATTTTTGCGAGTGAATGGAGTTTTAAAATTTACAAAGC
>JAHADO010000115.1 GCA_018375265.1 Campylobacter concisus
CGCGGGGTATAAAAATTTAAGTGATTTTATATTTAACCTTGAAAACTTTAGCTCTAAAATCAGTCCAAAAAATAGCGACGGCGTGAGAGTGATGACCGTGCATAAGTCAAAGGGGCTAGAATTCGCTCACGTCATAGTTTGCGACATGATGGGCAAGGGTAGGGGAGATGACTCAAATTTCATAACCGAATACAGCGAAAATGGCGAATGGATCGTAAAGAGTAAAATTTCAGGCAGAGAGAATTTTGATAGCGACTATGCAAGCGTTTTAGAGCAGATGAAAGAGCTTGAAAAGCAAGAAAATATCAATAAAATTTATGTCGCTTTCACAAGGGCAACAAAGTCGCTCATCATCATCAAACAAGCCGTCCCAAGCGGAAATAGCCCAAGCTTTTTTTCATTTTACACAAAAAGCGACAAGAGCGAAGCAAACGACTATCTTGATCTAAAAGAGTTTAGCTTTGGCAAAATTTTACCTAGCAAAACTGAGCAAAAAGAGCTAAAAAAAGATGAAAAAATGCCTGAAATTTTAAAGATAGAGAGGCAAGAGGTAGAGGCAAAAGAGCAAAAGACGAGTGGTAAAAATTTAAGTGCGATATATTTTGGTCTGGCGTTTCACTATCTGCTTGAGATGAGCGAGAAATTTGATGAAATTTCACTAGAAAAAGCTAAAAATTTGATGCTAAATAAATTTCATAAATTCTTGCCACTTGAGGTACTTGAAGATGTCTTTTCTAGGGCAAAAATGCTTATAAGAGAGCCAAAATTTATAGAGTGCATAAGAGACAAAGAAATTTATAAAGAGCAGCCATTTAAAGTGAAAAATGAGCTAAAACAGATGGATCTTTTTTGCTTTAATGAGCGTGAAATTTGCGTGATTGATTATAAAACGACAGATAAAAACATAGAAGAGAACAAAAAGCAGGTAAAAGAGTATAAAGATGCGCTCGCTAAATTTTATGAAAAACATAGTATAATCGCCGTCATTTTCTATGCACTTGAGGGCAAAATTTCATATATTGAAGTTTAAATGCTACTTAATTTAAGCTTTGTCAAAGCATTGTTTAAATACAATCACAACTCAAAAATTAACTTGGCAAAGGTAAGAAAATGACAAAAATAACAAAGCCAAACGAAGTTAAGCGAGACTGGATCGTAGTTGATGCAGCTGGTAAGCGCTTTGGTAGATTGCTAACTGAGGTAGCAACTATACTTCGTGGCAAAAACAAACCATGCTTCACGCCAAACGTAGATTGTGGCGACTATGTTATCATCATAAATGCTTCAAAAGTAGAATTTACTGGTAATAACAAAGCTGAAGATAAACTTTATCACAGACACTCAGGATATTTTGGCAGCGTAAAGAGCGAGAAATTTGGCGATTTGATAGCAAATAAGCCAGAAAAACTATTTAAATTAGCTGTTCGTGGCATGCTTCCAAAGACAAAACTTGGAAGAGAGATGATAAAAAAACTAAAAGTTTATGCTGGCAGTGAGCATCCTCATACGGCACAAATAGCTAAAAAAGAAGGAAAATAATTATGGCAAAAGTTTATGCAACTGGTAAAAGAAAAACTGCCGTAGCAAAGGTTTGGATAAAAGCTGGAAGCGGTAAAATCGTAGTAAATGGTATGGATCTTAATACTTGGCTTGGCGGTCACGAGGCTATCAAGCTTAAAGTCATTCAACCACTTTTAGTAACAAAACAAGAGAGTTTAATAGACGTAGTAGCTACAACTTTAGGTGGCGGTTATTCAGCACAAGCTGAGGCTTTAAGACACGGCATATCACGTGCTTTAGCTGATATGGATGCTGATTTTAGAGCAGCGCTTAAACCAAAAGGCTTACTAACTAGAGATTCTCGTGTTGTTGAACGTAAGAAATTTGGTAGAAGAAAGGCTAGAAGAAGCCCACAATTCTCTAAACGTTAATGGTTTTTTGCAAGTGCTTTTGCATTTGCAAAATTTAGGTTATGTAAATTGTCAGATTTACATTAAGAATTTGGTTATAATTTAAAGTTGATTTATTTTTATTTAGGTAAAATTATAGTCAACATTAAAAATCCCTATTTGAAAGGAATTCTATTATGAAAAAGATTGCTTTAGCTATGGTTGCCGCAACAGCGGTTTTTGCGTCTAACGCAGCATACAACTATGAGATCACTCCAACTATCGGTGGTGTTCATCCAGAAGGAAATCTACGTGTAAAAGACCACAATTTTGTTGGTATTAGAGCGGCTAGAAACCTTGAAGATTTCTTCTTTGATCAAGTTGAACTTGGTGTTGATTACTCTCAAAAACTAAAAGAGAGAACAGGTAACGTTGTAAGAGAGGGTAGAGCTCTTAGATATCACGCTAACCTTGTAAAAAATATCGTTGACTTTGGACCAGTTAGCCTATATGGTTTAATCGGTGCTGGTTATGAAGATGTTCCAGCTATTTTTGTTAAAAACGAAGATGGCGGTTTTGGTCAATATGGCCTTGGTTTAAGATACCAAGTAACTGATAGATTTGCTCTTAAAGCAGAGGCAAGAGACGCTATCAAATTTGAGCACGCTGATCACAACCTATTCTATTCACTAGGCTTTGGCATCGGTCTTGATTCAAAAGCAGCTCCAGTTGTAGCAGCAGCTCCGGCAGCTCCAGCAGCAGCTCCAGCTCCAGTTCTTGATGATGACAATGACGGTGTGCCAAATGATATCGATCAATGCCCTAACACTCCAGCTGGTGTAGTTGTTGACGAAAGAGGATGCGAGAAAGTTATCGTTCTTAGAGACCTAGATGTTAACTTCGCATTTGATAGCTACAAAGTTGGACCAAAATATGCAGCTGAGATCAAAAAAGTAGCTGACTTTATGGGCGAACACCCAGATTATAAAGTTGTACTTGCTGGTCACACTGATAGTGTAGGTGCGGAAGCTTACAACCAAAAACTATCTGAGAAAAGAGCAAAAGCAGTGGCTGAGGTTCTTGCTGGTTACGGCGTAGAAAAAGCTAAAATCTCTACAGTTGGTTACGGCGAACTTAAACCAATCGCTACAAACAAAACTAAAGAAGGTCGCGCTCAAAACAGACGTGTTGAAGCTACTTTCCATAAATAATTTTATTATTTAAAATTACTTCTTTAGGGCTTGGCTTCGGCTGAGCCCTTTTTTATTTCTGCGGAGATTATCATGAAAAAAACTATACTTTTTGACTTAGATGGCACACTTATAGACTCTACTTCTGCTATTTTAAAAGGCTTTGATGCGGCATTTTTAGTTCATGACAAGAAAGAGCCTGATCATGATGTACTAAAATCTCTAGTAGGATATCCGCTTGAAATAATGTTTGAAAAACTTGGTGCCAAAAAGAATTTAATAGGTGAATATGTAAAAGAGTATAAGGCTTGCTACGAGAAGATCTATTTAGATGAGACTGTGCTTTTGCCGCATGCTATGGATGCTTTAAAAGAAGCTAGTGTGTTTGCTGATGTTGGTGTTGTTACGACAAAGACATCAAAATTTTCTATCATTTTACTTGAACATTTAGGCGTTATGAAATTTATAAAAACGGTTGTCGGACGAGATGATGTAGTAAATCCAAAACCAGATCCAGAACCTATAAATTTAGCTTTAAAGAGACTAGAAAAAGAAAAAGATAATGCCTTTATGATTGGCGATACCATCATGGATCTAAAGGCTGCTAAAGCTGCTCTTATAACGGGCGTTGGCCTTACATGCGGATATGGCAAAGAGTCTGATTTAAGGCAGTTTAGCGAGTATATATTTGCAAATCCACATGAGGCTGTCGGTTTTATAAAAGAAGCTTGATAGTTAAAATTTATTAAAGCTCTTGAGCCTGACACCATTTAAACGTAAATTTATTCATAAATTTTTGTTTTAACTTATTACAAAATGCTTTGATGGACCAAAAAGAATTTTATAATTTCATATCAAAAATGCCTGCTACTATTTTATTAATCTAGATAATTCTTGCTTTTAATAAATTCTGCATTTTTTTGTTGTGTTAGATAAATTGCTAGCAAAATATGCCAACTAATATGCTTGTATTAGAATTTACTAGGTAGAAATAGGCATTGAAAAAGAGCCAGAATTTATAGACATAGCACTTAATCGAAGCAGGCGTGGAGGCTGAGTTTGTCTATAAGATAAGCGAGGGCAGACCAAACGTCGAAGATAGACTAAAAAATGGCGACATAGCACTTGTTATAAATACAAGCGATACTAAATCAAGCGTAGATGATGGCAAAAAGATCCGCCAAAATGTGCTTAGATTTAAGATCCCTTACTTCACAACTATCCGTGCAGCACTTGCAGCTGCTAAGTCGCTAAGCACAGTTCAAACTGGCAAAGCACTTGAAGTAAAAAGCTTGCAAGAGTATCTAAGCGAGAGATGAGTCAAAAAGAGTGTGTAATAGAAGCGTTAGCTAGCCTTGGTGGCATGGCAACGCTCTTTGATCTTTATCATAAAACTGATGTTAGCACTTGAGGCAGCAAAACTCCATTTGCTAGTATAAGACGGATAGTGCAGACTAATAAAGAATTTTATAAGGTTAGAGCTGGACTTTGGGGACTTTGTGAGCTTGCAAGCTTAAGCAAAAAATAATAAATTTAGAGTGGTAGTTTTGGCTGCCACTAGCTAAATTTCACTTCTATTTATTAGCTATTTTTTAAAGCGCTAGCTACCTTTAAAGCGCTTGCAAATGCAAAATGTAAGTTATATCCTCCAAGCATACCGGTGATATCTAAGACTTCTCCTATAAAGTAAAGCCCCTTTACGCTTTTACACTCTAAATTTTCATCTAAAAACTCTGTTTTTACGCCACCTTTTGTAACTTCAGCCCTTTCAAAGCCAAATGTCCCAGCTGGGGCAAAATGATATGCAAAAAGCCTTTTTATGATACTTTTTTCATCATCATTAAATTCATAATAAGCTCTATCTTTTAAGCCAAAATTTCTTAAAAACTCCAGCACAAATCTCTTTGGCAATGGCAAAACTGAACTAAGCTGCTTTTTACCATTTACTAAGTTTTTCTCACTAAATTTAGGCAAAAAATTTATGCAAATTCGACCCTTTTGCCAAAAAAGTGAGGCGTTTAGTATC
>JAHADO010000116.1 GCA_018375265.1 Campylobacter concisus
CAAAAAAGATTTACAAATTTCTATCAAAACCATGAAATTACACTAATACGCAACGCCATGTTTTCTTTAAAGTGTCTTCGTAATAGTGTAGCGCACAACAACTGTGTATTGACAAATATCTTTGAAGAGAGCCGAGAAATAAAGCAACAAGTGCTTTTAAAAATATTGTCTCCTGGTAGATATAAAATTCAGCCAAAATCTAATGACAATATTGAGAAAATGCTAGCAAATCAAGCAACGAGTGATTTTTTAATGGTAGTTTTACTTGCTAGTCTTGTTGTCAAAAGTGACGGCATGTTAAATTCTATCAGGCATGAATTAAGCATATTTTTTAAAAAGACATGTGCAACAAGATATAGGTTAAAAATTTTTGCAAAACATAGAAAAATAATCTCTCGCATAACCATGGTTTATAAAAGCTATTTACAAATTTTAAGCACGCATTAATTCGATATCTAATATAATCCCACTGATGTTCGTTAGACAAGATCAGTTCGAGTTTAACAAGAAAAGCGAGGAAGTCCTCGCTTTAACTTACTACTTTATATCCATAATATTTGAATTTATCTGTTTGTTATCTCCACCTTTTACCATTAGTTCTAGTATCACGGTAAAAACTATCCAGTTATGTAATAGTTTATGTAAAAATAGTAAAATTGCATTTAACAAATAAACTTGGAGCATATACAATGTTTCACATATTAAATCCCAAATACAATGAATTATCAGAGCAAAATTTCAAAGGGACTATAGATGAGATCTGGGACTTTGTGGATACCAACAATAGCCATATCCTATCAAACCCACAAAACAAGATAAAGGGCAACAGACCACTAATAACCAAGAAAAGATTAACAGATATGATGGAAATGGAGTGGTCACCATTACAAGAGGAGATCAATTTCTCAAATTATCTATATTTAGTAATCAAAAATATGGAGAGTAAAATCAATGAATCCAGCCAGATCAATCAAGAACAAATAGAGCAGATCAAAAAAGAGTTAGTAAATTTACTAATAGCAATCAACCACGACTGGGTGAATTGGAGAGCGATGACTTGCGATACAATAGAACCAAGCGAGGAAGTGATAAATCGGATGAGGGCTTATATCGAGAAACGTCTGGACGTGGAGCAACAAGAGATAATGAGATCGACGTATCCAGCACCTTCGAACATTCAGTCAGGCGACTGGATGCACAGACTAACGATACTTTACCGCTGGACGACAGCTTTGGAGAACTTGGGGATGATAGACGACATCCAAGCCAGAGGGCTAGTGGACGAGGAGAAGCTAGGGGAGCTAACGATAGCTCTATACAGGCAGGAGTATTGGGAGAAGGATATTCTTTGCGAGGACGAAGCGAAGAAATTAAGAGAGATGGGCAATACGGATCTTGAAATTTACAAGATAATGGGAGGTCTATCGATATATAAAGAATATCTCAATCTAAGCGACGCGAGATATCCGATGAAAGAGATAAGAGAAAAACTGCTAGGGCATTGAAAGGATAAAATGTGGAAGAAAATTTTACACTAGATGAAAACACTTTACCCCTATGGCTTAAACAAGACTTAAAAAAGTTTTTGGATTGCAAAAACTCAAATGTTCATCCTAATTTTGATTTAAGCTTATACTGGAGTGAGCTTTATACAACAATAAACATATCTCAGCTTAGTAAAGAGATCACAAAAGACGAAGCAGACTATTTAAGAAGAAAATATTTAGGAATTTGCTAGACACTCATCTGCTATGGTATCTTAGAAATTTATTCTATATCTGCTATGTTTTGCAAATCAATGCTACAGTAAAATCACGCCTAGTAAAAAAGCCTATATGTTACAAAAGATACTCCCCCTACTCAACCTCTAGCTTAACCTCTTTGCTATCTAGTCCAACTCTTTGTTTTACTTCGTTAAATTTTTGGATAAATCTGTTTTTATTCTCACTATCTATCAAATTTATTCCGCTTTTCGTAGATGATGCTCTTTGTATATTGCTATCTCTTGCATAAATTTTGCATGGCTCTATATATGATCTATCTTTACCATCTATGCTTTGGTAGCATGTCTCACTTAGCTTATCATCTTCATATATATCTATATCCCCATCGCTTAAATTTGAGCTTATATAGTACGTTCCTTTAGGCATATGCTCTGCTTTCTCATCTTTGCTCTCTTTATCAAAGATACCACCAGACAAGCTTGTATCAAAGCACATAGTGGCATCAGTATGCCCAAACTCATATATACAAAGCTTGCCATTAGAGTATTTTAAATAGATAGGTGCTTTTATATCTACTCTAATATGTGTCTTTCCAAATTTAGTCTTAAACGCAGGTAATCTTAGATAGGCAAAAAACATTATGATATGGTTGCCATGATTTAGTCTTTTTAGTAGCTCTTTATCTTTTATATCATCTTTTGGGCTAAAGGTGATCTTTTTACCTTTAAATTTCTCTTCGCTTAAATTTATCGCCCCTGCTACCTTATCTACCATAACCTCACTATTATATTTATCCTCTCTTATCACCTTATAAGCCCAGCTTATCTCTTTGTAGTCATCATCTCCCTTGTTTGGCAGATAAACAGCCTCTAAATTTAAAGTATCCTTTATGCTTAGATTTGTAGCGTCACTACTTTCTGAAGTATTTAGCCTTATCTCAGTTATATTTTTTTGATAAACAACCGTAGATACTTTGATATCAAACTCAGCACCCCCATCTTTTTTATCTTTACTAGCCAAAGTTACAACAGCGGTGTCTTCTTTAGCATGTATCTCGCCAGTGTCATACCTTTTGCTTAGATCAAATGTAGCTATGATAAATTTTGAAGTCTTTTTAAAGCCTGAAGAGTTTTTGTCTAAATTTATATTTATTCTAAATTTAGCCGTATATGAGTTTTTAGAACTACTATCGCTATCTACATCTTTATCATCATTTTTCTTTAGGTAGTAAGAGGGATAGACCCTTTTATCTTCACTATTATGAAGATACACCTTTTTTATATCACAGCTTTTACCCTCTTCATCTTCTATGATTAGATTAGTGACCACTAAGTGGAAATTTCCTTCGCTTTTAGTTGAGATACTATCAGTAGCATCTGGTAGCCTTAGCTTTATATCAAACATACTTGAAGCCTTGTCACTTCTTATACTATAGCTGTTTTCTTTGGCGAAATTTAAGAGATTAAAGTTCATTTTCTCAAAGAAGTTAAGAGTTATTACATTGCCACTATTAAAGGCGTATCTATCATCTTGTGATATGAAAATGTCGTTAGTATTTTTATATATGATGGTTTCACCATTTGTAGAAGGCTTTATAAAGCTTATCTCATCATCTCTTGAGTTTTTATTAGGCCATCTTACATCTTGCTTATAGTTCATAAGCACTATCTCACTCTCATTACTATTCCCATCTGGGTTTAAATTTGAACAATCAAGCGATGTATTATCCGCTAAGACGATAGTAAAGGTTGTGTTTTTTGGTTGGATAGGCATTACAGGAAGGGCTGAAGCTGTTGGATATATAAGCAAGATATCTCTTTTAGCTTCAGGCTTAAACTCGCCATTTTCTGCTCTTATCTTTAAAAGCTTATTTATCCTTGAGATATTATGGCTATTATCATCTTTTGTGGTGATCACATAGATATCTTCTAGCTTAAAGGTCTTTGAGGTGACATTTTTTAAAAGAGCATTTATCTTATCTGCAAAAAATTGCAAGATAGTGTTGTATTTTCTGTAGTGCGTGTTGAAGTCAGCATTGCCATTTGAGTAGCCAGCTATAGTTCTATTGCCATTAAATTTTTTAGTCGTTTCATATTCTATAGCGTTTTGTAGATAGGTTATAGATGGCTCATCTTTCTCTTTTATCTTTGCTACATTTAAAAGAGAGAAAAGATCCAAACACTCTTCAAAGGATATTGCGTTTATGCTTATGTTTGTTAGGGTATTATTATTAAGCGCTTCATTATTTTCATTACTTTCAAAGAGTCCAAATTCATTTGACTCTATAAATCTGCGTTTAGCTATGCCTATATTATTATCACCATTACTTTTATACCTTATCTCATACCAAGCTCCAAAGCGGTTTTTAGCTCTTAAGTAAGCTTTTAGACCATTTCCTACAAGGCTTGGATTATTATATGTCATGCTCATTAGAGCTATATATTCTCTGCTACCTATACTATTTTCATCTATCTTTTTCTCTTGTGGGCTTATAGAGGTATAGGCTAATTTTTTATTTAGACCATCTCTAAATATTTCAACAACCTCTGGCAATATATCACCGATTTGATTATCGTCTAATTCAAATGCACTAAATTTTAATTTTTTCCCATCTTTTGTTTTTATGCCATCAAGATACTCTGATACCTTAGATCTTAAATTTTCGTCGGTTTTTACCTTTACTCCATTAATTGTATTAAGTAGTCCAATAAATTCTTTTTCATCCATCTTAGGATCAGAATATTTCTTATCACAAACTTTTTGTAATATATCTTTTAAGGTTACATTAAAACCACAACCTATGGTAGCTATTTTATTAGTATCATAATATAGTTCATATATAAAATCTTCAGCCTTTTTTAATGCATCTCTTAGTTTATTTTTAAAATCACTAGCATTTCTCTCATTGATTGGCATTAAAACTCCTTAAACTGATTAAGATACTCTCTTATAAGCCTAGTATCATTTCTATCTTTAAATCTGCTTTGGATAGGCATTCTACATATAAGATTATTAGCATATTTTCCTGCAAAAACTCTAAAGAAAAATTTATCGGCTATAATAAGAGAAGGTGTAGTGGAATAATTATTTGTGTCTATATACTCTCCAAATTTATCCTTAACTTCTGCTCCTTAATTTGAAGCATATAGTATCCTAACCATTCCATCTGAAAGTATGTTTGCATCGTAATATTCTATGGTACTATATATTTTATTACTAAAGCTACTTCTGCCACTCTTTATCGCCTTTTTATAGACCTCTGTTGGAAAGTTATCATCTTTTTCATAATCTAAGCCTCTCTTTTTAAACTCCGCCTTAGTCTCTTCTACCTCTTTAAATTTAGGGTTTTT
>JAHADO010000117.1 GCA_018375265.1 Campylobacter concisus
GGTATCCAACAATAGCCTTTTAGGTAAAACTCAGCCCTGCAGTGCTGTCCGCCTGAAATTTTAGCCACGCCATCTTTTGCGCTACCCATCTGATCTGAAAATCTAGACTGACCAACTCTAATGCCAAAAATTTCTCTTGCTGGGATGCCAACTGATCTACAAAGTCCCACGAAAACTGAGTTTATGTCGGTGCATTTGCCAACTAGTTTGCCACTTTCTAGTATCGCTTTAACGTCGCCTGTGCCACATCCTAGGATGCTGTTATCACGCTGCATAGTGTTTGCAACCCACGTATATATCGCTTTTGCGCGCTCCAAGTCGCCTTTAGTATTGCCGATAATCTCTAGCGCTTTTGCTCTTACGACGCCGTCAGTTGGGATGTGTGAAGTTGGTTTTAAAAACTCCAAAATCGCAGGATCGACCTTCTCGTTTGGATCGAAATTTACCTTGCTAAAGTCGGTATTGCGCTCTGTTGTTTGAATTTTAAACTGGATATTTAAAATAGGTCTTTGCTCATTTTCTTCAAATTCGCCATACATTGTTGGTATTAGCGTGTCTGAGATATAGACGTTTTTAGCGGTTGTGTTTATAACGTAGTCTTGGGTTAGTTGCTGATAAGTGGTGCTTAGTGGGAGCGGCAACCAAATTCTTGAGCTTTTGCCCTTTTCAAGCAGCTGGTGTTTGAAATTTACGTCGAAATTTCTAACCACTGGGTTTGCTGGCTCGTCGCTAGCTAGAGTGACACTTGGAAGCAGACTTGCTGCACCTAAAAAACTACTGAATTTAAAAAAATCTCTTCTTTGCATAAAATGCCTTTTTGCTTAATCTTAGCCAAACTTGGCTCTAAAACTGCCTGCTATTCTAGCATAAAATTTTTATTTATGATAAAATCCGCCACATGAAAAAGATTATATTTTTAGGCTTTATAGCGCTATTTTGCAACGGTTGTCTTTATATGAATGAGCGTGGAGTTTCGACGCAATATTATAATGATTGTAAAGAGTATTATGACGCGACTGGCACCTACCAAAAAGAGTGTCCGCACAACATCGTTGACTGGAAATAGCGTGGATCTTAGCAAATTTAACAAGCAGCAAAAGCAAATTTTAAATAGGATAGAAAATTTAGCAAATTTTGATTGCGAATTTAGCCTTAGTGAGAGCGTAAATGTCAAATTTAAAGAGCTAAGCGCTGCGAGCAAAGATGAAATTTACAATCTCGCCCTTAGCCTAAAACCTTGGCGAAAAGGGCCATTTTTGCTTGATGATATATATATAGATAGCGAGTGGCAAAGTTTTATTAAATTTAATATCCTAGCCCCACACCTAAATTTAGCTGGCAAGTGCGTGGCTGACGTGGGGTGTAACAATGGATATTATATGTTTAAGATGCTTGAGTACGGCCCAAAAAGCATAACTGGCTTTGACCCTAGCGTGCATACATATTTGCAGTTTGCTTTTTTAAATAAATTTATCCGCTCAAATATCGCTTACGAGCTTCTTGGAGTAGAGAGCTTGCCAGAGTTTGGAGCGAAATTTGACACCATTTTTTGCCTTGGCGTCATCTACCACAGAAGCGATCCTATAAAGATGCTAAAAGAGCTAAAAACCGCGCTAAATCCTGGCGGCGAGCTATTTTTAGATACGATGTATATAGATATGGATGGCGACTTTGTGCTAAGCCCAAAAGATAGATACTCAAAAATTTCAAATATCTACTTTGTGCCAACGCTTAGCGCACTTCAAAACTGGTGTGAGAGGGCTAAATTTAAAGACTTTAGCTTGCTTGATACAAAGGCGACTGATTTAAATGAGCAGCGAAAAACGCAGTGGATAGATGGCGAAAGTCTTGGAAATTTCTTAGACCCAGACGATAATACAAAGACCATCGAGGGCTACCCAGCTCCAAAAAGAGCCTACGTGAGAGTTAAAATTTAAGGATAAATATGGCAGATGAAAATATTTTTGAAGCAAAAGACGAATCACAAATAATCCTCCCAGAGGACGAAAACCCATTAAGAAATGAGATAAAAACAGCACCTTTAACAAAGCTAAATTTTAGCGGAACGGCATTTTTGCTTGAGAAAAATCACGCAAAAACTAGATTTTTTACCACAGCTGATATGGTGAGCGACGCTGAAGGGCTCATACATAGCGGTTTTGTCTTCATGGGGGCAAACTACGCAGCACTTTTGGCTATAAATGAAGAATTTTGCGTCAGCATCGGTGCTAGGATAAATTTCTTTGGACCGCTCAAGCTTGGCGATGTGGTCGAATTTGACGCACAAGCAAGGTTTGAAGAGAGCAGAAAAAGAGAGGTAAAAGTGATAGGCTACGTAAAAGAGATCAAGATCTTTGAGGGCGTCTTTCAGCTAGTCACACTTGAAGAGCATATCTTTGTCACTCAGCAAAAAAATATCCAAAAAGAAGCCGCTATAAGACAAAAGAAAGAGCGTGAAGAGGCGCAGGCTAAAAACAACGGCTAAATTTAACTGATGAGATATAAATTCTCATCTTTTAACTTCAAATAAACTCAAATTTTTAAAGACAAATCTTATCTCATTATCTTATTTTGGTAAACGATCGGTAATAATTTTTGAAATTTTTAACGAAATTTAAGCTATAAAATTAATTTTCTATGATAATATCCTTTCAAAACATTTTTATCAAAAGGAGATTTAGATGAAACTTACAAAAGTTAGCTTAGCTACTTTGGTTGCTTTAGGTGCATTTTCAAGCGTTGCAAGTGCAACTCCACTTGAAGAAGCTATAAAAAATGTAGATCTTTCAGGATTTGCAAGATATCGTTATACAAATGATTTTATAAAAAATTCAAACCAAAATAGTACAGTAAAAAATAGTGGTGCTGGTCATGCTTTTAGAATGCAAACAGCATTTAAAGCTGCGATAGATGATAACTTCTTTGGTGTATTAAATTTAAGATATGATCTAACTGATGATTCTGGTGATAAAAACGCTGCTGGAACAGATAAAACATACACAACAGGAACATTTGGTGTTTATGAGATGTATCTAGGCTACAAAGCTGGCAATACTACAATTACAGCTGGTAAACAACTATTAGGTACATTCTTTGATGACAAAGATGTAGCTGGTACAGGTTTAAAAGTAATAAATACTGATGTTCCAGGTCTTACTTTGGCTGCAGCTGCATTTGATGCAGTACAAAGCGATGGTACAGAATTAGATGGTCCATTACTAAAAACACTTACAGGAAGCATCAGTGACGCTCCTGGCAATATATACTATTTAGGTGCAGCTGGTAGCTATGATCCAGTATCATTTAAAGCAGCTATTGCAAATGTTCAAGAAGTAGCTACACTTTACGGTGCTGATGCTGGTGTTAGCTTCAATGTAACTGATGATGTAAATCTAAATTTAAAAGGTCAATTTGTTCATAATGACTCAGATCACAAAGATGTAGCTGATGCTAACTTCTGGGCAGTTCAAGCTGGCACAAAACTGTTTGGTGCTAAACTTAACGCTGGTTATTTAGATTTTGATGCTAAGAACAAAGACAATAATAAAATTTCATTTGCAACACTTGATGCAAATGGCGAACTTATCAACCCGGCAAAAATCCTAAATGGCGTAATGAGTGGTGGTAGACAATACTACAATAACATCAAAGGAAACAACGACTACTGGTTTGTTAAAGCTGGTTACGATATAGATAAATTTGGCTTTGGTGCTGGATATGTTCAAGGCAAGGGCACAAGTTATGCACTTCAAGAGTTAAGAGCAAAAAGAAGCGAGTGGTCACTTGATGCTAGCTACAAATACAGCAAAAAACTTACATTCCTTTCTTGGTATGCAGCTGCTAAAGACAAAAAAGATGGCGCAAGCTACAAACAAGATCGTATAAGATTTGAAGCAAAATATAGCTTCTAAAACCTACATCCGAGCGAGCTTTCGCTCGGATCTTTTCAACTTCTCAATACTTAATCAAAATCAGCAAATACAACTAATAAAATTTATATAATGCAAACAAAAAAGGCAAAAAATGTATCTTTTTTCTCTCATTACGCATTTAGTTTGCGCCATTATCTTTATAGGATATGTATTTTTTGATGTTTGTATATATCCATTTGCCAAAAAAACGATAAATCCACAAACTCTTGAAGCTGTCAAAAAGGCTTACACAAAAGGCAGTGCAAAGGTTTTTGGCACAGCGTTTTTACTGCTTTTGATAAGTGGAGCTTTTATGGCAAAGGACTATCTTGGAGGCGAGCATGGTTGGTGGCAAAGCAACTTTCAAAAGCTCTTGCTAGCAAAGATCGTAGTTTTACTTCTTATGTGTCTTATCACTTTCATCTCTGTTCTTAATGTCACTATCTTAAAAAAACCAGATCCATTTGGTAAATTTTCACATCTCATAGCTCTTATTCTTTGCCTGATAATGGTCATTTTGGCAAAACTTATGTGGTGGCTTTAGCAAA
Source organism: Campylobacter concisus (assembly GCA_018375265.1). GTDB lineage: Bacteria > Campylobacterota > Campylobacteria > Campylobacterales > Campylobacteraceae > Campylobacter_A > Campylobacter_A concisus_AB. Next base: position 4,460 of record JAHADO010000117.1, read on the forward strand.
ATTTGGCTGTAAATTTAAGCCCAAATTTGCAGCCAAGTCTAATTTTCAGTCGATACTTTTTAGCTTATCTTTATTAAGCCCCTCTTCTATACGCTTGATCTCCTCGCTTCCATCTCTTACGACGCTTTTGTCGTATTTTAGATACTCATCTATCTTTTTTGGATATTCGACGTGAGTTAGGATAAATTTAAAGACATTTAGTCTCGCCTCTTTTTTATTGTCACTTGAGACGATGACCCACGGCGAGATGCTATTGTGAGAGGCTAGCAGCATCGAGTATTTGGCGATGGAGTATTGGTCCCAAAGTTCTTGCGCTTTTTGATCTACTGGAGAGATTTTAAACTGCTTTAGCGGGTCGTTCAGACGCTCTTTGAAGCGCTTTTTTTGCTCCTCTTTTGTGATCGAGAGGTAAATTTTAAAGAAAATGATGCCTGAGTTTATGATCATCTCTTCAAATTTTGGCACCTCACGCAAGAACTCTTTATGCTCAGCCTGCGTGCAAAAGCCCATCACTGGCTCAACCCCAGCCCTGTTGTACCAGCTCCTATCAAAGATGACGATCTCGCCAGCACTTGGCAGATGCGTCACGTATCTTTGAAA
>JAHADO010000118.1 GCA_018375265.1 Campylobacter concisus
AAGCCATCTTATTTAAAATTTGCTTCTTATCTATCTTTTGCATAAGCTCTAAGACATCTATGCCTCTTTTTTCTTTGAAATTTAAAAGCTCTCTTGCATAGAGAAATTTCTGATCCTTGTTTATATCATAGGTCTCATACTTTTTCTTAACCTGCATAGGTTTAAATTTCTTCTCACTTTGCTCTTTGGCAAAATTTGCATCGTATTCTTGTTCTTCTTTGTGTAGCTTAGCTAGAAATTCTTTATGCTCTTTTGTAGTTTTTTCTACGTCTTCTCTATAAAGCTTTTTAAACTCTTCTATGCTTAGATCAGCTCGGCTAAGTAGAGCAGAGCCTTTTTTACTTGACATCGCATCATCAGGCAGTGATCGCATAAAATTCTCTAGCTCCGTTTCTTCTTCTTTTGTGCCAAGACCAACCATCTTTCCAGATATTGTTGGTTTGCCATCCACTGAGTAGGTAAGTAGCCAGTCCATGTGTCCTTGCAAGACACTAATCTCAAGCTCTTCCATGTTTTCTGGATATTTTGCTATCAGCGCACGTCTTTGCTCGATAGTAAAATCATATTTCTTAGAAAGCATAGTATCTATCTCGTTTATAGCATCCGTTATCCAGCCCTCTTTACTTTCATCTATATCAATAAATTTTGGCAATACTTCTGCAAGTGGTTTGTGCATTAGTTTATCTATTAGAGCCTTTTCTTGCTCCTTTGACATTTTTGCATTTTCTTTTTGGATAGTGTTATCTTGTATCGGTGTATTGCTAAGTCCGTTTATGCTTATCATTTCAGCTCCTTTGAAAATATGGGAGCCTACAAGTTTAAATTTGTAGGCCACTTAGGGTTATTGCCAACCTCCTAATCTACTTTCCATAGTTGTTTTAAAATTGTCTCTTAACTGCCTAACAACAGTATTGTTATTTAAGACAAAACTACTAGAAATTTTGTGAAATTCATCAGTATTTTTATCATAAGCAGCCGCACTGTAGGTAAAGAGAGGATATCTACCATATCGACTATATTTTATCTCTCGTTTGACCGTATATGCAAGGTAATACCCTGGAAGATTGTATGAGCCGAGACCTTGTGCTATTTGCATTTTTATATATTCGCTGTCTTTACCTTTTTGAAATTCAGCGTATACTCCTACCTCCTTAGAGGATATATTTTTGATATCACTAAAATTTAATCCTCCTTTAATCTTGCCCATGTCTGTGACATCTAGTTTTTTAACATTACTAGAGATGTCACTCAAAGCACCAGCGGTAACCTTTGCCAGAAAATCTTCAGCATTAGCACCTGCAACTAAAATTCCGCCAAGTATGGCTATTTTAAGAACTTTAAACATAACTTCCTCCTGTAAAAAGTTTTATAATAATTATAGCACTAATTTGGTTTTAATTGATATCAATTATTATCTTTTAAAACTTACCTATGAAAATCTTACTTTTCAATACAACTTTTAACAAATGCCTATTTTGCAACATATCTACATATATAAAACGATAGTCTTAAGCTTTCTCTTGCTTAAAGTAGAAAAATCACTTAAGAAATCGGCAAAAATTTGTTTTTAAATAGAGAAAACTTAAAAAAGATAACTAATTTCTACTACTACGCCTTTATATCAACATCTCTTTTTATACCAAGCATATCTACTAGGTATTTTCCAGCTGGGTTTTCATTTAGCTCTTTTACTAAATTTAAAGGTGGCATGCTAAATTTTAAAAAGCTATCCATAAAGTCCTTGCTCTTTTTACCATCTTTATCTATCTCGCCAAAGAGTAGCTTTAGCATTTTTAGATTATGCTCCATCATCTTTTTAAATGAGAGTTCGTCTTCTTCATCTGAATACTTACCGACAAACCCAGTCGTTAGATCTACATAGACAAGGTCTCTTTTATACTTAACATACTCTTGCATATATGCAGGCATACCAGCTAGATCAGAGTCGCTTGCCTTGTTGAAATTTGCTCCAAATTTCATCTCACCCATAAGCTCAAATAGTTCAAATGCTCTACTAAATTCTTTGCTATCTACGCTCTTATCAAAGCCTTGTTTCTTTCCAAAAACGGTGGTTTCACCTTCTTTGACGTCAAGGTTGCTATTTATGACGGCTGCTAAAAGGCCACCTTTGGTTATAGAGCCATCTTTATTTGTATATCTTTCGCCGTGCGGATCGATAAAAACACCACTTCCCACACTCTCCTTGCCGCCATTGTTGTTGTTAAAGATATCTGTTGTTGGCTTTAGTGGCTGCCTGCCATCTCCACCGCTAAAGCTTGGGTTGAAAAAGAGCGTGCTTATCATCTGTTTGTTTGACTCTTTGTAGTTAAAGCTAGAAGCAGCTGCATCGAAGTCGTAAATAGAATTATGAATTTTTGTTACTTGCATGCTTTGGCGGTTATAAGAAAAGCCTTGAGGGAAATTTCTTATCTCATCTAAGCTAAAGCTATCCTTTGAGTTTAGTATATCTTCGCCAACTACTTGTGAGAGTATTTTATAAGCATTGCCAGCAGTCTTTGCTATATCTATGCTTTTAAAGGTGCGACTAAAAAATGAAGTCCCCTCTGCAACATTTACTAACGACTCCAGCGTGCTTGAGTGAATTTTATAATCACTTGGTATGCCAGCTTGCTTGTTAAACTCATCTGTAAAGTAGCCATCCTTATCTACCTTGTAGCCTAAAACTTCTGAGCTGGTTTGGTTGGTGGCCGTGCCAAGAGTTACTACTTGTTTGGAATTTATGCTTGCTTTATAACTTTGTGTATATGTGTTGTTGTTAAGTCCATTTAACATTTTCAAATCCTTCTTAAAAATAAAACCCTAGCTTGAGCTAGGGTTGCAATCTCAATTAAAAGCCAAGGCTCATAGTTAGTTGATTTCTAACAGCTTTTGAATTTATTAGTTCGTTTGCTATATACGGTTTATTTGTTATGGTTTTTAGTCTCATAAGTTGGCCATTTACATTTTTAAAGGCTGCAACAGAGTAAGAATATTGTGGAATGCTGCCAAAACCATAAGGCTTATTCACCTTTGTTGCTACAACGCCCAAGTATTCACCATTGCTATAATTAACTTGACTCATAACTTCTTGAAAATTGCTTTGAGCATAATAACTTTTTGTATAACAATTTGTTGAATTTAACCCACACGATACTTTATTTGTTTTTTCGTATTCATCAAATTGTACTAATGCCACTGCTTGAGCAATATTTTGTGAAGTTTTTGGTAACGCTTGTATGCTTATGCTATACCCACCATTAACTTGCTCTAGATCCAAGCTATTTAGTGTTTTCACACCAACTGAATTATTATCTGCGGCCCCATTTGTAGCTTTAGAAAGCAAATCATTTGCAAAGGCACCACTTAACATTAAAGCACTAGCTAGTGCAACTTTAAATAGCTTTTCCATTTAAACTCCTTGTTAAGAAATTGTTTTATTTTAGCATATTTATTGCTTTTTACTTTTAAAATCTTCCATTTTTTCTCTGATGATCGATCTTAGATATTGGGTTCTATTTGTTCTGGTTATATGTCCCATTTCGTCTAAAAAATCCAGCTCTTCACTAGACAAAAACATTGTCGTTCTTTTGTCGGCAGGATTGGCACTTTTTGGTCTGCCGCCAGTTTTTTTAGTTTCTTGCTTTTCGTCTTGTTCTTGAAAGCTTGCTGTGCTTAGTTCGTTTAGCTCTATCTCTGTAAGATCTAAATTCAATTTTGCCATTATTTATTATCCTTTATGTAATTAACGACTTTTTGATACATATCTATAAATGACTGATATTGTCTTTTTGAGAGATTGCTTTCATTGTATAGCTCTAAAAAACTTAGTCCAGTTGTCATAGCATTTTCAAATATTTTAGAGCTTTTTAAAATAAGAAATTTTGTGCAAGCTATGTTAGCAACTTTTATCATTGCTACTGTTTCTTCTAGCTCTTTTTGAGAAGAGACATCTGTTATAAGGCCTAGTGTTTTGCAGCCAAGAGGTTTGATCTGTGATATGGTGCTTGCTGCTCTTTTAATGGAATTTGGATTAGAAGTAATGGGAACAATAACAATACTACAATGTTTTAGTATCTCTAGCACTCCAGCCGAGGCAAATCCTCCAAAGTCATACATAGTATTTGGTTCAAAAATGCACTTATCTAATATTTTGCCATCTTTGTAAAACTGTGGCACCACAGAGTCATCATTGCTTTGCCATTTTAGTCCAAGATCTTTTGCCAAACTAAAACTAAGTGGCGTCTTTCCAACCCCACCCTTTAGTTGTAAAACTGCTAAATTCATATTAATCCTTTTTATCATATAGTATGTTAATAACATATTATATGATAATTATGTTAATATAATATAAAACATATATACAATATATATCATATATTAAATACAATAAAATAGTATAAAGAACACTTGAACTAAAAGATTTTGTACGGAAAGATTTTTATAAATAATAAAAAAATACTATTTTATTTTGCCTAAAGCATAAATTTGATTTAGCTCGTTAAAAGCTAAATTTATATTATCCTCGCTTGGCTTTATGGTGCTATTTTTTAGTAGCTCAAGCACTAAATTTTTAAAATTTTCTCTATCTTCTGCCAGCTTTTTAAGAGTAGCCACATCGCTCAAGCTTTTGTTTCTATGATCCTTCGTCTCGGCAGCGATGAAAGCGTTATTTAGCAAGACTTCAGGCTTTAGCGCAGTCTCTCCACCTTCTAGGATCGCAGGGCTTTCAGACTTTAGAAAACTAACAAACAAAGCCTCTTTTTTGTAACCAGACTCCGTTTTATAGTAAGAGACGTCTGGATTAAAGCCACCACTATTTTCCTGCTCTAAATTTGCAAAATTTAGCTTTTGAAGGTTTGTTTTTATGCCTAGTTTTGATAGATCTTCGCTTAAATTTGATGCAAGCTTCATTTCATCTTGGCTACTAAAGATATTTGTAACGACCTCGTTTTTGCGACTATTTAAAAAATCAATATTTGATCTATCGCTCAAATCTGCGTTAAAATCGATGCCTTTCATCCCTTGCGAGATGTAGCCT
>JAHADO010000119.1 GCA_018375265.1 Campylobacter concisus
TACTTTACGGCGGAAGCGTCAATGCAGCAAATATCGCTGATATCGCAGGTATCAAAAGCTGCGATGGGGTGCTAGTAGGGACAGCTAGCTGGGACGCGAATAATTTTCTAGGGCTTATTAGCGCGGCATCTCGCTGATAAATTTAAACGATCTTGCAAATTTCACCCTGCGACAGGCTATTTGCCTAGTCTTGGGATGAAATTTACTGCGAAACATTTAAATTTACCTAGCGATATATCCGCTTGTTGGTTTGTGTTTAAAATTTAAATATCGCTTAAAAGTCAAACAAAATAAAAGGAGAAATGATGATACTAAAAGGTAAAAAAGGTCTGATCGTAGGTGTTGCTAATGCAAAATCGATAGCTTACGGCATCGCAAAAGCTTGTCACGATCAAGGTGCGCAGATGGCATTTACATACCTAAATGACGCTCTTAAAAAGCGTGTAGAGCCGATCGCTGAGGAGTTTGGAAGTAAATTTGTCTATGAGCTTGATGTGAATAACCAAGCTCACCTTGACGGTCTTGCTGATAGGATCAAAAAAGACCTTGGTGAGATCGATTTTGTCGTGCATGCGGTGGCTTACGCACCAAAAGAGGCGCTTGAGGGCGAGTTTGTAAATACCACAAAAGAGGCATTTGACATAGCGATGGGCACTAGCGTTTATTCGCTACTAAGCCTTACTCGCGCGGTTTTGCCAGTGCTAAAAGAGGGCGGCTCGGTGCTAACTCTTACATACCTTGGCGGACCAAAATTTGTGCCACACTACAACGTAATGGGCGTTGCCAAAGCAGCACTTGAAAGCTCAGTTCGCTACCTAGCACACGACCTTGGCGCTAAAAATATCCGCGTAAATGCGATCAGCGCAGGCCCTATCAAGACGCTTGCCGCAAGCGGAATAGGCGACTTTAGGATGATTTTACGCTACAACGAAGTAAATAGCCCGCTAAAACGCAACGTCACTACTGAAGACGTCGGCAACAGCGCTATGTATCTGCTTAGCGACCTAGCTAGCGGCGTAACAGGCGAAGTTCACTACGTAGACTGCGGCTACAACATCATGGGCATGGGCGACGTAGCTACCGACGCCGAGGGCAACACGATCCTAGCTTGGGACGCAAAATAATCTACCTATATAAATTTGGCGGGGCAACTCGCCAAATTCTTCTTTTAAATTTCACCAAATTTATCGCAAGGACAGAAAATGAGAGCTTTAGACGAGCTTATAGATACAAATGAGCCAGGCTGGGCGCTGATCAAAGAGTGGCTAAAAGAGGCCAAAAATGGCTATGAAATTTTACCTCGTGATGAGAGCAGGGCGCAAAGTGAGCTTTTAGGGCTTCAGGTCACCACTCGCTCGCCGATGGGAGCGCTTGTTTATGGGTGCGGCGGCATAGTGATAGATGGTGGTTGGCTGCGCCTGCTTGGCTCAGGATGTGAGCAGATGAAGCGCGGAATTTACAGCTTTAACTTTGGCAAAAGCTTTAGCGAAGCAGGGCAGATGCCTAGCTATTTGCTCGTGGCGGATGATGTTTTGGGTGGATTTTTTGCAGTAAATGGCGGCGCCTTTGGTGGCAAAGCTGGCAACGTCTTTTACTACGCACCAGATAGCGGCAAATGGGAAGATACGCAGCTTGGCTACTCGCAGTTTTTATACTGGGCGTTTTGTGGGGATATATTCAAATTTTACGAGCTTTACCGCTGGGATGGTTGGCGCGAAGATGTGAGAGGTTTTAGTCTTGATAAGGTGATGTTTGCGCTACCACCACTTCTTTGGCAAGACGCCGACATAAGGCTAAGACTAAAAGATATGAAAAAAGATGGCGTTAATATAGATGAGTATTTTGTTTCTTTGTTTGATGGTGAGAAATAGGATTGATTTTGTAAATTTCGGCTTTTGCAAATTTTAAAATTTGCTATAAAATTTTTAGAACTAAACGCATGTAGTGCGAAGCACCGTTACATGCACCTCTAACGTTGTCGGGGGCTTTACTTCGACTTTGTCTCGTAACTGCGGGCAGACAGGGGATTGTTAAGATGGAAGGGAGCTCTTTTGCTTCGTGAGCTCGCAACTGCAAGCAGACCGTAATTCAAGCCTCTTCCCCCTTAACGAAGAAATAAAAATCTAAATTTGTACTCGTAAATTTTAAAATTCCATTCACTCGCAAGAGTTGGCTACTAAAATTTGGCTTCGCTTAACGCTTAGCTCAAATTTTAGAGCCGAAATTGCTCGCTCATGAAATTTTAAAATTTACTTGACGCTCGCTCAATATTCAAACACATGCAGTGCGAAGCACCGTTGCATGCACCTCTAACGTGCGGGGGATTGGGGGATTTAAAAAGGGGGATAGGGGGACGGCTTCGTGTCTGCCCTGCAGTTGTGAGCCTGCGAAGCAAAGTTCAAGTCCCCTTGTCACCCTTTTTGAATAAAAAGAAATTTACAAATTTAATGAAGTTATTTTACAAATTTTAAAATTCCATTCACTCGCAAGAGTTGACTACCGATTTTAGGCCTCGCAAAGCTTGCCACTAAAATCAGAGCCGAAATTACTCGTTCATGGAATTTTAAAATTTGCCTGATGTTTATCTAGCTTGATAAATAAAATTTGTTAACTGCATGCAGTACACCAGCACCTTTGCATGCACCTCTAACGTGCGAGAGGATTTTACTCGGGCTTCGTCTCGTAACTGCAAGCAGACAGGGGATTGTTAAGGGAGAAGGAGCTTCTTTGCTTAGCAAGCTCGCAACTGCAAGCAGAACGTAATTCAAGCCTCTTCCCCCTTAACAAAGAAACAAAACTTTAAATTTTTAAAAAACTATTTTGCAAATTTTAAAACTTCATTCACTCGCAAGAGTTGGCTACTAAAATTTGGCTTCGCTTACAGCTTAGCTCAAATTTTAGAGCCAAAATTACTCGTTCATGAAATTTTAAAATTTACCTGATACCCACCTGATTTGACAAAATAAATTTACAAATTTTAAAATTTAAATTTCACCGAGCGGTAGGTCTGATCAAACCTAAAAGTTAGCAGATTTTGCAGTATCCCAAAAAGTACCATGAAGGTGACGAAGCTGCTTCCGCCGTAGCTAAAAAACGGCAGCGGCACGCCCACAACCGGCGCAAAACCAATCGTCATCGAGACATTTACCCCCACATAAACAAAGATGAGCGCGGCTATGCCAGTGGCGGTTACCTGTGTGAAATAATCATTCTTAAGCCCGTAGTTTAGGCTAAGCAAGTGCGTTATAAGCGCTCCATAAAGCCCAAGTAAAAGAAGCGCTCCGTAAAAGCCAAAACGCTCGATGTTGTAGGCAAAGATAAAGTCACTTGTGGCGATTGGCAAAAATTTAAAGTGTGTCTGCGTCGCCTCGTCCTTTGGCTTGCCTTTTAGCCCGCCGCTACCTATGGCGATGATACTTTGTTTGACGTGGTAGCTTGGCTCTTCGGCGATGAAGTCGTGGATCCTCTTTTTTTGATAATCATGTAAATTTTCATACAAAACTGGCGCCGAAAATCCTATGGCAAGGATGATGCAGATCCAAATTTTCTTATTTACGCCGATGACAAAAAGAATTGTGTAGCCAACTATCAAAAGTATGAGTGCGGTGCCAAGATCAGGCTCTTTCATGATGAGCGCAAATGGCAAAAGTATGTAAAAACTAAGCCTTAAAAAGTCTTTTAGCCCGTAACCATCGACCTCTGGCGGGCGCTGCTTAACTAGATAAGCTAGCATCAGCAAAAAGGCTGGCTTCATGAGCTCTGAGGGCTGAAGTGTGAAGTGAACGAATGGAATTTCCAGCCAGCGCCTAGCTCCTAGCTTGCTAACGCCAAATATATCAACACTTAAAAGCAGCACGATGCAGACCCAGTAAAACATCGGGATGATCCAGTCGATGCGTCTAATAGGCAGCAAAAATGCGATGCAAAACGAGACAAATCCTATGCCAAAATATACAAGCTGTTTGTTTGCCAAAATGTCGTTTGCTTCGGAGACTAGGATGTATGAGATGGCTATGATTGGGATGATCAAAAACGGCTGAATAAAATCAAAATGTGTTAAAATACGCCGATCTAGTTTTATCAAGAAGCAAACCTTAATTTTTGGGCTAGATTATATCACAAACAAGGCTTTGATTTTGGTTAAATTTAATGTTTTAAATAGCTCAAGACTCGACGTTGCAGTGGCCAAAGAGCTTCAAATTTCACGTAATCAAGCTTTAAATTTGATAAAAGACTCCCTTGTAAGCGTAAATTTAAAACCAGTCTCAAAACCAAGCTTTTTACTGAGCGAAAACGATGAAATTTGCGTAAATTTTGCCCCAAAAAAAGAGGTGCAAAACGAGTACGAAGTAAATTTTGACATCCCGATCATCTACGAGGACGACGATCTCATAGTGCTAAACAAGCCCCCGCAAATCGTCGTTCACCAAGCCCCAAGCGTCAAAGAAGCAACACTTGTTGAGTGGCTAAACAAAAAGGGCTTTATGCTTTCAAATTTAAACGGCGACGTAAGAGCTGGCATCGTCCACCGCCTAGATAAGGGCACGAGTGGCGCTATCGTCGTCGCTAAAAACAACTTCGCTCACGCAAAACTAAGCGAGCAGCTAAGCGATAAAAGCATGGGACGAATTTATCTAGCGCTCACCGACTTGCCTCTAAAAGAGGACGTCATCATCGACAAGCCAATCGGCAGAAATCCAAACAACCGCCTAAAAAAAGCGATCGTAGCGGACGCTAAATTTGCCAAAAGCGCCTTTGTAAATTTGCTAAGTGAAGGCGGAGTAAATTTGATAGCTGCAAAGCTTTTTACAGGCAGGACGCACCAGATAAGAGTGCATCTTGCTAGCATAAATCGCCACATTTTAGGCGATGATTTATACGGATTTAAGAGCCAAGGCGATAAAATAAGCAGGGTTATGCTTCACGCTTATATGCTCTATTTTATCCATCCGCGAACTGGCAAAAGGGTAGAATTTACCGCAAAAACGTA
>JAHADO010000120.1 GCA_018375265.1 Campylobacter concisus
GTAGGGGATATGGACGCGACTTTGGCTATTGTTGGACTTATACTCGTTGCTTTTACGCTTGATGTTTTTTACTTTTCAGATAGGACACCAAAGGGCAAGGGTCCAAAAGGGCAGGTGCATTAAATTTATAGGCCATTGTAAATTTGGCAGTCTTCGTCGTTGCCCAGCTCGCAGGACTTGCCAAAGTACTTTTTGGCTAAATTTTTATCGCCTTTTTCTTCAAAATAGATAACCCCAAGGTTGTGGCAACCATCTGCAAAGTCCATTTCGCAAGCTTTTATGAAGAGTTTGCTAGCTCTTTTTTGATCTTTTTCTACGTATTTTCCGCCATGAAGCATCATGCCAAGGCTATTGCAGCCAGCAGCATGACCCAGATCGCAGCTTTTTTCAAAGAGCTCTTTTGCCTTTTTGGCATCTTGCTCTACGCCATTTCCGTCATAGTATAAAAGCCCAAGGCCGTAGTATCCGTCGCCATCTTTTAGCTCGCAAGCTCTTAAAAATAGCTCTTTTGACTTTTGATAGTTTTTATCTAGCGTATAGACAAAGCCAAGTCTAGCGCAGCCAAAGCCGTCGTTTAGCTCGCAGCCCTTTTGGTAAAATTTGGCTGCATTTTTGTTATTTACATCTTTTATGTAGTCCATGTCGTAGAGCACGCCTACGCTACTGCAAGCGCCTGCGTGTTTTAGCTCGCAAGCTTTTTTATAAAATTCGCCCGCTTTTTGGTAGTTTTTGCTCTCTTGAAATTTACCTCCAAGCTCAAAGCAGCTTTTAGCCTCTTTGTTTTCGCACCTAGACTCAAGCTCTTTATGTTCTAAATTTGCGCCCCACAAAAGCACCGCAGAAGTCAAAAATAAGAAAGTCTTTTTCATTGCCTGCCTTTTTAAAAATTTAAATAAGTTTAGATAAAAAGGTTTAAATTTATAGTAAATATCAAATTTAATACCCAAGCTTATCTAATAAATTTCTCATATCACAGCCCTTTTTAAAGTCTAGCTCGCATGATCTTTGAAAGTAGCTTTTGGCAGTCATTTTGTCCTCTTTTTTACCGTTATCTAAAAGCGCGTAGTTTAAAAATCTTGCGTATCTATTTAATATGATAGTTTGATTAAGCTCGCTACCCATGTCGTTGTAGCCATTTAGATAGATGAGCGCAGTGCTGTAACAACCCTCTTTCATATCATTTTCGCAAGCTAGTAAAAATATCTTTTGTAGCTTTTTAAACTCTTTATCATCGCTTGATGAGTTATAAATTTTTACAGCGGCCTTGTAACAGCTCGTTAAATTTGCTCTTATATCGCCCTCGCTTTGGCACATCTCGTCTAAATTTTCTGCATTTAAAAGCACAATGAGAGATAAAAACAAAATCAAATTTTTCATAAATGCTCTTTAGTGAAAATCTCTGACTATCTCGCAAGCCTCTTTAAGGCCTAGCTTGCAAGCTTTTTTCAGCTCTTTTTCTGCCAGCTTTTTATCCTTTTTTGTCCCTATGCCATGATAGTAAAAGTATGCAAGATGTTTGCACCCACTTGCGCTATCTAGCCTGCACGCTTTGTTGTAGTATCTAAACGCCACTTCATCATCTTTTTCTACGCCAAGTGCGTCGTCATAAAGGCTGGCTAGGTTATTGCAAGCATCGGCAAAGTCAAGCTTGCAAGCTTTAAAATATAGCTTGTTAGCCTTTTCATACTCTTTTTGCTCTTGATATAAGGTCGCTAGGTTGTAGCAAGAGATGCTAAAGTCGCTATCACAAGCCTTTTTGTAAAGTTTTACCGCTTCTTTGTAGTCGCGCTTTACGCCAGGGGTGTTGTGGTATAAAACGGCTAGGTTGTAGCATCCTTCATAGAAATTTTGTTCGCAAACTTCTTTGTAAATTTTAGCAGCCTTTTTGTAGTCTCTTTTTACGCCGCCGCCGTTATTATATAAAACTGCGATGTTAAAACAGCTTTGTATAAAAGCTAGATCGCAGCCTTTTTTAAAAGCTTCTAAAGCCATTTTGTGATCTTTCATCTCTTGATACTCAACGCCAAGGTTGTGACAGGCAAATTTGTTATTTTCATCGCAAGTTTTGCTAAGAATTTCTAGTGATTTTGCCATGTCTTTTTTTACGCCAAGTCCGCTTTTGTAAAACTCAGCCAGATAGATGCATGCGTCTAAATTTTTAACCTCGCACTCACTTTTGTAAATTCCAAATAGCCTTTTATACTCATCATCACTGTATCTGCGGCTAAAATCAATGCAGTTATCCTCGATATTGCAGCTATTTGCTTGAGGGATTTTTATCTTTGGATTTGTTGTTAGAGCTATTAAATTTAGTGTTAAAAATATTAGTAAAACTATCTTTTTCATAGAAATTTTCTTTATAAATTTTGTTGTTATTTTATAAAATTTAGTTTTAAAATGCGAGCAAGCAGTTAAATTTATAAAAGCAAAAACGCCTCTTTAAATTTAAATTTTTAAATTTTTGCTAATATTTTGGCTTTTTATGAAGGTAAAATTTGACATTTAACTACGTTTTTAAACTATCTATTCCTATCTTTATGGGCTTTTTTCCGCTTGGTGTCGCCTTTGGCATGCTGGCAAAGAGCATGGGAGTGAGTGCATTTATCGCCATGGCGCTTAGCATGCTTGGATACGGCGGAGCAGCGCAGTTTATGATGCTCTCGCTCTTTAGTGTTGGCACGAGCTACGTTGAGGTCTTTATCGTGAGCTATCTTGTAAATTTGCGTCACACTTTTTATGGAATTTCACTTTTAAAAGAGTATAGCGGGATCAAATTTAAGCTCTTAAACATCGCTTTGCTAACAGATGAGACCTTTGCGATATTTAAAAATTTAGGGCTAAAAGATGCTAGTGATCGAAGCTTTGTCTTTACCTGGCTAAATGTGCTTTCTTGGTCATACTGGGCGGCTGGGACGCTTCTTGGAGCGATACTTGGTGATCTTATAAAAGCCGATACAAGGGGGCTTGAGTTTAGCTTAACAGCGCTTTTTACAGTAGTCGTCATCGAGATGTTTAAAAATGATAAAAACTACCGCGTGCTCTTTGCGGCGGTCTTTTTTGGCGTGCTTGGAGTGAGCCTGTTTCCAGCTAAATTTGTGCTGGTTGGCTCGATGGCGCTTTGTTTTGTATTTTTGCTTTTGTTTAAGGATAAAATTTGATAAGTGTAAGCTCAAGTGAAATGGTGCTTTTTGTGGCGGTGCTTTTAAGCGCCTTGGCTACTTTTATAACGAGGGCGACGCCGTTTTATGCGTTAAGAAACTATAAGCCAAACCCTTATTTAGACGCTATTGAAAAGCACATGGGCATGATGATAATGGTCGTTTTGGTCTGCTACGGGCTAAAAGATACGAAATTTAGCGAGTTTCCATACGGCTTAAGCGAGATAGTGGCGGTTTTTACGGCTGTTTTGGTGCATTTGAAATTTAAAAATGCCCTTCTTAGCATAGTCGTTTCGACTGGAATTTATATGCTTTTGATAAGAATTTTTTAAATAAATATAAATTTTGAAAATTAATAAATTTTTTAAATATATGACGTTATAATGCTCTAGCAAATTTTAATGCAAAGGAGCTAAAATGCGTTTAATTTTTAAGGCGGTGTTACTCATGATTTTAGGTGCTACTTTAGCGGTTGCTAAGCCAACCATCTACATCCTAGCTACTGGTGGAACGATAGCTGGAAGCGGCTCAGGCTCGCTTGATTCAAGCTATACTTCTGGAACTGTTACGGTTGATAAACTTATCGCAGCCGTGCCAGATATCAACAAGATCGCTACCATAAAAGGCGAGCAAATTTCAAATATCGGCTCACAAGATATGAACAACGAAGTTTGGCTTAAGCTTGCAAATAGAATAAACGAACTTCTAAACAGCGGCAAAGCCGATGGTATCGTCGTTACTCACGGCACAGACACTATGGAGGAGACAGCTTACTTTCTAAATTTAGTCGTTAAAAGCGACAAGCCAGTTGTGCTTGTAGGTGCGATGAGAAATAGCGGCTCACTAAGTGCAGATGGCCCGTTAAATTTATTTAACGCTGTAAATGTAGCTATCAGTAAAGATAGCGTAGGCAAGGGCGTTGTAGTTGTGATGAATGACGAAATTCACGCGGCTCGTGAGGTGACAAAAACTAACACTACAGGCGTTGATACATTTAAATCACCAAACAGCGGCAAGATCGGCACTGTCTTTTACGGCAACGTAAAATACTATATGAATCCGATCAGAAAACACACAGCAAGCTCAGCTTTTGACCTAACTGGCGTAAAAGAGCTTCCAAGAGTCGATATCATCTACTCTCACGCAAATGACAACCCTGACTTTGTAAATGTGGCTGTTAAAAACGGCGCAAAAGGTATCGTTAGCGCTGGTCTTGGCAATGGCAACCCTTACTTTAGCGTCTTAGAGGCTCTTGGCGAGGCTTCAAAAGCTGGCGTAGTGGTAGTTCGTGACTCACGTGTGGGAAGCGGCGAGACAACTATGAACGGCGAAGTCGATGACGCAAAATACGGCTTTTTAACAAGCGACAACCTAAACGCTCAAAAAGCTAGAGTGCTTTTAATGCTTGCACTTACAAAAACAAGCGACAAGGCTAAAATTCAAGAGTATTTCTTAACTCACTAAGCTTAAATTCTCGTGGCGGAACTATTAAATTTATAGCTCCGCCCTCTCTTTTTTAAAATTCACACTAAAATTTAAGGCTCTAAAATGGGTATCAGCGCGCACTACTACGCCTACTTGCAAGATGATATAGAAAAGATCAAAAATGGCGGCGGCGAGCTTTTGGACGAATACGACTTGGATAATTTTTGGGACGCGATGTGTAAGATGCTAACTAGCACAAATTTCAAGCAGAGGCTTAAGGCTGGTGATTTTTTTAGCTCAAATGAGCCTTTTAGCTGGGCTATTTTTGGGCGAAGTGCCTTAAACGAAGAGCTAAGCGAGATGATCTCTTATACTAACGCTTCGGATGTAAAGGA
>JAHADO010000121.1 GCA_018375265.1 Campylobacter concisus
TGACATTTACTTTAGCAAAATCTGCCATATCTGCTAAAAAGATCGTAGTCTTTACGACATTGTCAAAACTAAGTCCAGCCTCAGCCAAAATGTTTTGTAAATTTGTAAGTGACTGCTGCGCTTGTGCCTCTACATTGCTGCCTGCAAACTCACCTGCTGGTGTGACGCCAAGCTGACCCGAGATAAATAAAAATCCATTCGCACTAATCGCCTGAGAATATGGTCCGATCGCTTGTGGGGCGTTTTTTGTTGAAATTTGTTTTTTCATATCTTCTCCTTTGAAATTTGGCAAAATCCTACTATAAATTTCTAAATTTTTAGGCACCAAAGGCTATAATGAGCAAAATTTCAAAAGGACAAAGATGCAAATAACCCTTGCACCAAACGAATTTTTAGATGACTACGTACTTGGTGCGCAGCTTGCCAAAAACGCTGGCATCTCATCAAACGCCTATCTCTTTTGGAAAAATGCGATCAGCGCTAAATTTGAAAACTCGCGCATCGTTTTTATTAGAAAAAAGAGCGTCCCAGAGAAATTTGCAAGTGCTTTACAAGCTTGCACGCCCTTAAATGGCCTCGTGCCAACTGGCGTTTTTTGCTCATTTACCTCGCTTGCCCCCTCCCACCTCGTGGCAAAAAATGGCTCGAAAATTTATAAGCTTTTTGAATTTCATGAAATTTGCGGCATCAAATTTTTAAATTTAAAGAAATTTTATGATGATTTTAAGCTTAGTTACTCGTATAGAATTTATATAGAAAAGTGTAAATTTTTCTCGCCAGCGCCTTTTGAAAAGCGCATAAAACTGACTGAGACTATGTGTCTTGGCTACTACTAGCCACCTCGAAAACGATTAGCGCCTCAGTTTTGTAGTCCCCTATCCTATCTTTATATAGTAAAATTTCGTCGTTTTCTCTTTTGGTGTAAATTTTAATGTGAGCGGCATTTGTGCTCTCGTCGTAGTCTTCATATATAAATTTAAACTCCTCGCTACCCAGCGTGACAAACTGCAGTGCCTGAAACGAAACAGCAAGCACTATCTCCTCGCTAATGCCACTTGCTCTAAATTTATCAGCTAACTTCACTGCAAACGACCCCACGTCGCTAAAATACTCCTCAGGGCTTTCATACTCGCTTTCAAAAACTACAATCTCATTTAGCGACCACTCATTTTGCGTCTTATTTTCTTCAAATTTCTGCCTTTTTCTTATGGCAGCTTTTAAAAATATCCCTTGTGCTTTTATGACAAAGCCCTCGTCCAGAATTTGCTTTAGTTTTAAATTTAGCAGCTCGCCTTTGGGTTTGGTAAAAAATTTAAGTAGTGGCTTTGCTTGATCGTTGTAAAAAGTTTTCATTTTGGGGTAAATTCCGCTAGCCCCAAAGCTAGCGGATCAAATTTAGATTTTTTTGTAAGGTGCTTGACCGACTTCGTAGAAGTTATTGCCCTCGCAGTCGATAGCGACTATCGCTGGGAAGTCCTCTACTGTGAGCCTTGCGACTGCCTCTGGTCCTAGCTCTGGGTATGCCAAGACTTCATATTTTTTGATACTTTGGCTAATGACCGCTCCGATACCGCCGATAGCGACCATATAAACACAGCATGATTTTTTCATAGCCTCGACTACGGCGTCGTTTCGATATCCCTTGCCGATCATGCCATTTATGCCAACTTCGTTTATCATAGTTGGTGTGTATTTGTCCATTCTGCCGCTTGTTGTTGGGCCTGCTGCGCCGATAGCTTGGTTTGGTTTAGCTGGTGTTGGTCCGACGTAGTAGATAGTCTCGCCTTTTAGCTCAACTGGTAGCTTTTCGCCACGTGCTAGAGCCTCTGTTAGTGCCTTGTGAGCGGCGTCACGAGCAGCGATGATAGTGCCTGAGATTAGGACATTGTCGCCTGCTTTTAGGCTTTTTACCACCTCTTTATCAAATGGTGCTGTTATTCTTTTTACTTCTGACATGTTATCTCCTTAAAGCTCGGCGTCTGCGTGGCGTGCAGCGTGGCAGTTGATATTTATGGCTACTGGTAGGCCTGCGATGTGAGTTGGATACCACTCGACATTTACTTTTATAGCAGTTGTATCGCCACCAAGCCCTTGAGGTCCGACGCCTGTTTTGCTAGCAAGCTCAAGAAGCTCATCTTCAAGTTTTGCATATCTAGCATCGGCATTTTTGCTATCTACTGGACGAACTGCAGCTTGTTTGGCTAGAAGTGCCGCTTTATCCATAGTGCCGCCTATGCCAACGCCTATTGTCATTGGAGGGCAAGCGTTTGGTCCAGCGTATTTTACAGCCTCTAAAAATACCTTTTTAACGCCCTCTATGCCATCAGCTGGCACAAGCATTTTTAGTATTGATTTGTTCTCACTACCAAAGCCTTTTGGAGCGACTTTTATCTTTAGCTTATCGCCTGGGACGATCCTAGTGTGGATGACCGCTGGGGTGTTGTTTGTAGTGTTTTTTCTCTCAAAAAGCGGCTCAGCAACGACTGATTTTCTAAGATAGCCCTCAGTGTAGCCTTTTGCAACGCCCTCATTTATCGCATCTTCGATATATCCGCCTTCTATATGCACGTCCTGACCGATCTCGACAAATACAACAGTCATGCCTGTATCTTGGCAAATAGGCGCAACGCCCTCTTCTGCTAGCTTGGCATTTTGCAAAATTTTGCCCAAGATATCCTTGCCAAGAGATGAGCTCTCAGTGGTTTGTGCTTTTGTAAAAGCAGCCTTTAGATCTGGCGTAACGACGTAACAGGCTTGTTTGCAAAGCTTTGCAACAGTCTCTTTTATATCTTTTACGTTTACCGTTCTCATTTATCCTCCTCGTAAAAAACAATTTTTAATTATATAAATTATATGTAAAATTTAAGATTAAATTATAATATTAAATTTAATCACCCAACCTCGGTGTTTAAATACTCTTAAGCAACTTTGGATAAACTACAACAAACTTAAATTTCAAAGGAAAAGTTATGAATTCGTTAGTCATCGTGATACTTGTTGTCGCAGTCATTTTTGTCTTTTTCATCAGCCTTTACAACTCGCTTGTTGCAAAGCAAAACCAGGTAAAAAGCGTGGAGGCTGGCATCGACGCACAGCTAAAAAGAAGATATGACCTCATACCAAATTTAGTAGCTACTGCAAAAGAGTACATGGTGCATGAAAAGAGCCTACTAGAAAACATCACTGCCCTTAGAGAAAGCGCTAGAAGCGCCTCTACAAATGAGGAGAAATTTGAGCTAAATAACAAAATTTCAAGCTTGCTAAATGGTTTAAGAGTAAGCGTAGAAAACTATCCTGATCTAAAAGCAAATCAAAATTTACTTCACATCCAAAGCACGCTAAACGAGGTCGAAGAGCAAATTTCAGCTGCCAGACGTGCTTACAACTCAGCTGTTGAAATTTACAACAACGCCACACAGATGTTTCCTTCAAACATCGTAGCTTCAATGTTTGGCTTTCACAAAGATGTGTTTTTTGATATCCCTGAAAATGAAGCAGCTGCTCCAAACGTCGGTGATCTTTTCAAAAAATAAGGCATAAAAAATGCAAGCAGACGAACTAAAAGGCATCGATCTAAGCGACCTTGACGAGCTTGAAAAAGAGCGTCTTGCCATGGGGCAAAAAGCCTTTAAAATGATCGTTTATGGCTTTCTTGGCATCATAGTTGTAAGTGGTTTTTTGGCATCACTGCACCTTGGAAATTTATTTTTCTTTTTGCTAATCGGCGGAGTTTTTTATCTTGGCAAGACGATAAATGGGCTAAAAAACGAGCTTATAGCAAAATTTAAACAAAAAGTAGTTGGCGTCATCGTAAAAAACTATGGTCTAAATTTCAGTGCAAATGGCGGACTAAGTTTGAATGATTTTTATAAAATTTATGACGCTGATGTAAATAGACACTACGCAGAGGATATGATCTACGGACAGATCGATGAGACGCAGTTTAAGCTTTGCGATTTTTATGCGGCAAAAGAGACACAAGGCGAGAAACGAACCACTACAACGGTAAAATTTCAAGGCATTTTGCTAAAGGCTGAGTTTAAAAAAGAGCTAAACGCCACGATCTATGTCTGCGATAAAAAGCGAACTTCTGATCTAAGAAGCGATGGCGAGCAAGCGATGATGGATAATCCTAAATTTAATGAGCTTTTTAAGACCTTCACGACTGATCAGATCGCAGCCAGATACGCTCTGACGCCAAAGCTGATGGAAAATTTAACCACTCTAAGAACTAAATTTAACGCCCCACTCTCGGCAGTGTTTTTAAAAAATGAAATTTTTATCGCGATCGATCTTAGAAAGGATAGCTTTGAGCCTGATCTTAAAAAGCCGATAAACAGCAACGAAAGCGTGCAAAACTACATCTCTAGCATCAGTGACTTTTCGCAGATCATGCAAGATTTAGAGCTAAATAAAAACATCTGGAAGAGCTAAATGCCAGATAAGACAAAACTCAAAGAGGGCGACATATTTTACGTCTATAATGATTACTACAAGAGATATTTCTTTGGCAAAATCTTAGTTGATATTAAAAACCGCCTTGTAAAGCGAGCGAATGAGGGCCTTCTTTGGCCGCTTGATTTTTTTAGTGACTGCTACTTGGTTGCTGTTTATAAAGATATAGCAGATACACCAGTGCTAAAAAGCCGTGAATTTATAATCCCAGGTAGCTTCATCTACAAAAGCAGTTTCAACCGCAAAAATGAAGACGGCATAAAGTGGGTCTATTATGATCACGAAGATATCAACTACAAAGAGCTAGAATTCCCAGAGTATATCGTAAGTAGCAATGATAAAATTTGCCTACAACGGGGAGAGCTTAGCATACCAACTGGCTTAACTCGCGCGCAATATGAGAATGAATTTAACATTACTGGCAAGTTCATTTTCTGATATTTTGTTAATCATCACTATACCTCTATTCTAGTATTAATTAATTTATAAAAACAATATTAGTCCTATAAATTCATCCCCAAT
>JAHADO010000122.1 GCA_018375265.1 Campylobacter concisus
TTTCTTTAAGGGTGCCATTTTATCTGCTTGATGAGCCGACAAACAGCGTTGATATCGCCACTTCAAAGCTCTTTAGCAAGGCTATAAATTTGATGCACGAGAGATATGGCTGCGGCTTTGTCATCGCAAGTCACGACGAGAAGTGGCTTAGCATGCTAGCAAACGAGTGCGTGTTTTTGCACAAAGGCAGGGTCTGCGAGTTTGAATACAAAAATATCTTTGAGATAGAGGGTGGCGTGCTAAGCTTTGGCGACGAAGCAAAGTTAAATTTGCCTTTAAATTTTAAAGGCAAAAGCAAGATCACGATCAACCCAAGCAAGATAAAAATTTCTAAAACAGGTGGTGAGGGTCAAATTTCAGGGATTTTGCACTCGGCCTCGCTTTACATGGGCGATGAAAAGCTTTTGAAGGTCAAAGTTGGCGACTTTTTGATCAAAATTTTTAGCCATGATGATGAAATTACAAAGATCGGAGAGAGGGTATTTTTAGAATTTGAAGATGGCTCGATGCTAGCTTTGGAGTAAAATTTACTCTCATCCTTTAAATTTAGCTCAAATTTAAAAATGGATATCAAAAAAGAACTAAATTTTAATAATTCTGCTAAAAAATCATATTTTGTGTAATCCCCTAAAAATAGTGCTTTTAAATATGCAATTAAGGCATATTTAAGCTTTTTTTAACTTTTCTAATTTATTTTATTTTAAGCCAAATTAATAAGGCAATTAATTGTATAGTTTCAGTGTCGTTAAAAAACTATTTAAGGAAAAAGGTGAGCACAAAAGAGGAATTTGCAGCTGGCAGAAAACTTTACTACGCTACTTTCTCTAAATTCTTCGTATTTAGTGAAGATGAAAAGAGATTTGATGGCCTTAGTAAAATGCTTGATCTCATAGAAGAATACAGCCTAAACGATGAAGTATCGCATGCTGCTACTAATATAAAAAGTAAATTTGATGAAAAAAATCCAGAGAATTTGATCACCGAATTTGATGACATTTTTCACACTCCGCCAAGTCCGCTTCGAAATTCGCTCTCTTTTTACGATGAGGGATATGAAGTAGGTCATGCTTGTGCTGATGTGCGTAAAATTTTGGCTAAGACAAACATCAGAAGAGATGAGAGTAAATTTAAAGAGAATGAAGATAACGTGGGCTTTGTCTTTACGCTTATGAACGAGTTTATCGGTAAATTTGACGAGTGCGAAGAGGAGCTTTTTAAAAATATTATAAATCCAAACATTGATGAGTTTATAGAGAATTTATATGAGCATAAAAATAGCGAAATTTACAAGGATGTAGCCGTTTTGCTAAACGAATTTATCGCGTTTGAGCGCGTGGCACTAAACTCACCAAAACCAGTTAAGATAGACCACAAAAAGAGCGATGGTCTTTCAAGATCTGAAAGTATAAGAAGAGAAAAAAATAGGATAAGAAAACTAAGAACGGAGGGTACATATGCAAAATAGACGCGAATTTCTAAAAAAAGTCGGTCTAGTTGGCGCTGTGGCAGCAAGTGGTGCGGTAGCAGCAAATGCTAATGAAAATTTAAAATCAGGAAAGAGTAAAAAGACCGAAGTGCTTTATAAAAGAAGCAAAAACTGGGAACTTTACTACAAACAAGCAAAATAAAATTTGATAGAAATTTAAGAAAGGATGAAAATGTCTGAAGCTAGATTAAACACTACGCCAAACAACATCGGTCGTAGATCGTTTTTAAAAATGGCTGCATTAGCAGGTGCTAGTGGAGCGGCCGGCTTTGCAGCAAGCAATGTCACAAGAGAAGCAACAGCTCAAGAGATGGCAAACCCATTTCCAGACTCAAAAATAGTAAAAACTGTCTGCACAGTTTGCTCTGTAGGATGCGGAGTGCTAGCAGAGGTAGAAAATGGTGTATGGGTACGTCAAGAAGTAGCACAAGATCACCCAGTAAGTGCTGGTGGTCACTGCTGTAAAGGTGCAGACGTTATCGATATGGTGCGCTCACACTGCCGTGTAAAATATCCAATGAAAAAAGTTGGTGGCAAGTGG
Source organism: Campylobacter concisus (assembly GCA_018375265.1). Lineage (GTDB taxonomy): Bacteria > Campylobacterota > Campylobacteria > Campylobacterales > Campylobacteraceae > Campylobacter_A > Campylobacter_A concisus_AB. The sequence goes on from JAHADO010000122.1 coordinate 2,028, forward strand.
CAACGCATCTCTATGACGCAAGCACTTGACGAGATCGGCGCAAAACTAAAAGCTTACCGCGAGAAAAATCCAGAGCAAGTAATGTTTTTAGGATCAGCAAAAGACTGCAACGAGCAAAGCTACTATATAAGCAAATTCGTTGCGATGTTTGGGACAAACAACCTAGATCACCAAGCACGTCTTTGACACAGCTCTACAGTCGCCGGTGTGGCGAATACTTGGGGTTATGGAGCTATGACAAATCACCTTGGAGATATCCAAAACGCGAAGTCTATTTTTATAATCGGATCAAACCCAGCGGTAAATCACCCAGTTGGCTTTAGACACTTTTTAAAAGCAAAAGAAAAGGGCGCTAAGCTAATAGTAATCGATCCAAGATATACAAGAACGGCGGCAAAGGCTGATTATTTCGCACAAATTCGCCCAGGAACGGATATACCTTTTGTATATGGCATGATGAATCTCATCTTTGAAAATGGCTGGGAGGATAAGAAATTTATTGATGACCGTGTTTATGGTATGGATCTGATTCGTGAAGAAGCTGCAAAATGGACACCAGAAGTCGTTGAAGATGTGACTGGAGTGCCAGCTGCAACTCTTAAAGAGATCACAGAAATTTATGCTAAAAACCGTCCTGGCTCAGTCGTTTGGGCGATGGGTCTAACTCAGCACACAATAGGTAGCTCAAACACTCGTATAGCTCCGATCTTGCAACTAGTGCTTGGCAACATGGGCGTAAGTGGCGGCGGATGTAACATCCTAAGAGGCCACGATAACGTTCAAGGTGCAACTGATATGGCAAATTTACCAGACAACCTACCTGGTTATTACCCTAAAAATGAAGGAAGCTGGAAATATTTTGCAAAAATGTGGAAGGTTGATTTCGAGTGGTTGCAAAAGAATTTTATCAAGCCTGAGTGGATGTTTAAGCCAGGATTTTCACTTGCACGCTGGTGGGCTGGTACACTAAATGGTAAAGATGGTAATGATGCGATCGATAATGCAGGAGATAGCCTAAAAGCTCTTGTAGTTATAGGTAACGGCATAACATCTACTGCACAGCAAGCAAAGGTTCAAGAGGGTCTTGATGCGCTTGAGCTACTTGTTTGTGTAGATCCGTTTGTAAATGACGCTGCCGTTATAACAAATAAAAAAGATAATGTATATATCATACCTGCTTCAACTCAGTATGAAACTAGCGGCACAGTCGTAGCTACAAACAGAAGTGGCCAATGGAGAAGCCAAGTATGCAAACCACTTTATGAGAGCATACCTGATCATGAATTGTTATTTGAACTAGCTAAACGCATAGGCTTTTATGACGAGCTAACTCGCACTATAAGGGATGCTGACGGCAAGATAGAGTGGCCAGAAGCTGCTACTCACGAGATAGCAAATATCATAAAAACTATCGGTATGACTGGCTGGACACCTGAGCGCCTAAAACGCCACCAAGAGAACTGGGATAAATTTGATGAAGTAACATCTCTTGGCAAGCCTGGCACTCCTGTTGAGGGCGAATACTACGGACTTCCATGGCCATGCTGGACAGAAAATCACCCAGGTAGCCCAATACTTTATGATACACATAAATCAGTTCGCGAAGGCGGAATGGGCTTTAGAAACCGCTTTGGTTTAGAGCACAACGGTGTTAGTCAGCTAGCAGCTGAAGGCTCAGCGCCAGTTGGTTCATCTATAAATGGCGGATATCCTGAGATCAAAAAAGACAATATCGAGAAAATTTTAGGCATCACACTAACTGATGATGAAAAAGCAAGGATCGGAGCCAGCTGGTCAACTGATGATAGTAATATCATAGCAACAAAATGCTTGGAGAAAAACATCGCTCCGTATGGCAATGCACGTGCTAGAACTATCGTTTGGACATTTGCTGATCAGATCCCTAAGCATAGAGAGCCGATCCACTCACCAAGACCAGATCTAGCCAAGAAGTATCCAAGCTTTAAAGATAAAGCAAAACAATACCGCGTTGATACTAAATTTGAAAGCTTGCAACAAAGTAAGGACTTCTCAAAAGAATTCCCTATCAACCTTATTACAGCTCGTCTTGTAAATTTCAGTGGTGCTGGCATGGAGACACGTGCTAGTAAGTATCTATCACGCATTACGCCTGAGATGTTTGCCGACATCCACCCAGAGCTAGCAGCTAAACATGGCATTAAAAATTGGGATTTTGTTTGGGTTCATTCACCTGAGGGCACTAAAATCAAGGTTCGTGCAAGGATCGTGCCATCAGTCAAGCCTGATATGATCTTCTTGCCATTCCACTGGGCTGGATATATGCAAGGTGTTGATATGACTGGAAATTTCCCAGAAGGAACTTTGCCATTTGCGGTTGGTGAGAGTGCAAATACCGTAACAAACTATGGATATGATATCAACACTCAAATTCCAGAAACAAAAGGCGGTCTTTGCCGCATAGAAAGGGCATAATATGAGCGCATTTAACGATAACAATAGACTTAAATTTTACTGCGATACAGATAGGTGCATTGATTGCAACGGTTGCGCAGTAGCGTGTGATGAAGCTCATGAGTTGCCTATTGGTGTTAGAAGACGCCGCGTCGTCACACTAAATGAAGGTATGCCTGGTAAAGAAATTTCAACATCAATCGCATGTATGCACTGCGAAGACGCTCCTTGTTCGCTTGTTTGTCCGGTTGATTGTTTCTACATCAGAGCTGATGGCATCGTGCTTCACGATAAAGACATCTGCATAGGTTGTGGATACTGCTTGTATGCTTGCCCATTTGGTGCGCCACAATTCCCTAAAGATGGTGCTTTTGGTGCAAGGGGCGTAATGGATAAATGCACCATGTGTGCAGGCGGTCCGCTACCAACTAATAGTGAAGAAGAGCGCGAAGTATATGGACAAGATAGAATTTCTG
>JAHADO010000123.1 GCA_018375265.1 Campylobacter concisus
CGTTAAATTTTTCATCAATTAATGGCACTAAATTTCTTGTTAAAAAGTGGTAAAACGCATCTGCACCCCCACCTTTGCTAAACTCCTCGCCCTCTGCCTTTGGCGTGAGATCTCTTGTGCGTTTTTCTACCTCGTAGCTTTTGTTGCTGTCATATCCTATGCCTATTATTAGTGGGGCAGCCTTGCCATCAAATTCATTTAAAAGCATGTTAAACTGGGCGTTTGCATCAAGCAAGAAAAGCACATTTTTAAACTTATCTTGCCCCTTTAGCTTGGCTGTGTAAATTTTATAAATTTCATCATTTGCGCTCATTTTAAAGGTTGAAATTTCAAATTTACTAGCAGCTTTTTGGCTAAGTGGCTCAGGCGTTTGGCTAGGTCCTGCATGCAAAATTTGCGTCACGCCAAGTGTAAAAAGTAAAAATTTAAAGGCTTTTACCATTTTGCAGCGACCTTAAACCAAAATCTCCTGCCCTCTTGCGGATACCAGTAGTAGTTGCCATCGTCTGCTAGCGTCTCATCGTATCTTACTTTATCAAAGATGTTGTAGGCATTTAGGCTAAGAGTTAGGTGCTTGTTTGCGTCCCAGCTGACGCCTGTATCAAAGGTGAGTAGGTCTTTTGTGTTCTCTCTTACTCTGTTGCCAGCACCAAAATTTACGCTTGTTAGCTTGCTCTCATAGTTTGCGCCAAAAAATGTCTTGACGCTTTTTACAGGCTTATATGTAAGCGTGGCGTGAAGTGTGTGCTCTGGCGTTGCTGTTAGGCTTTTACCATCAAGTCTAGCTAGGTCTGTCTCGCTAAATTTCATAGGACCTCTTGGCGTATTTATCGTTGGGTTGCCAGTTTTTATCTTTGACTTATTATAGGTGTAGTTTGAGCTTAAATTTAGATTTGAAAGGATGTCGTAGTCTCCGCTTAACTCCACTCCCCAAACGGTCGCACCTTCTATGTTAAAGTAAGTTCCCCAGCCAGGGCAATTAACGTGTGGTGCATTTGTGCAAGTGCCAAAGGCTGAAATTTTATTTACATTACTGCCGTCGGTGTCTAGGATCTTATCTTTAAACTCATTTCTAAAAAGCGTCACCGAGCCTCTAAAATCAGCTTGATTGTCATAATATGCCCCAACTTCATAAGTCGTACTCTTTTCTGGTTTTAGATCTTTGTTGCCAAAATCTACTATCCTCCAGCCACCTTGGATAGTGCCTACTTCTGGGGAAATTTGATTGACATTAGGTGTTTTATAGCCAGTCGCTACGCCGCCTTTTAAGCTTAGCGTATCTGTGGCGTTATAGACTAGGTAGGCCCTTGGCGAGAGGTGGTTGCCAAAGAATTCGTTGTGCGTAAGCCTTGAGCCGAGCGTTAAAAAGAGCTTCTCATCTAAAATTTGCCACTCATCCTCGATAAATCCCGCATGCTCGCTCATCGAGTAGGCCTTTGGGTCTTTTAAGCCGTTTCTTGAGGCGTTTGAGACGATGAAGGTCGTGCCTACATTTTGCTTGCTAAAGTCATAGCCAAAAGTTAGAGTGTGTGCGCCAAAAAAGGTTGTAAATTTAGAGTTGAAGTTGTGATTTTTGGCTTTTGCAGGTATGAGGCTGTCAAAAAGGCTCGTTCTTTGCGTCTCATCATAAATGTAGCTGATATCGGCATTTAGGCTATCAAATTCGCCAAGATAGCCCACGCCATAGCTCTTTTTCTCGTAGTCATAGGCGTTTAAAACCTTATTTGTCTTTATAGTGGCTGTTTTGCCAACAGTGCGCGAGTAGTCGTGTTTTTCATTTGAGCCAAGGATGAAAAATTTATTGTGCTCATCTGGGGTGATCCAAAGTTTTGCGGTTAAATTTCTCTTATCGCTCTTTTGATAGCCACCTTTGTAATTATCCTCATCTCTTAGCTTTTTATAGCCCCAAAGCTGAAGCGCGAAAAGCTCTTTATAAAGAGGTAAATTTAGATAAAAATCGCCCTGCCTGCCGTCGCCTATGCCTTTGTGAGTGTTTATCATCGTTGAGATGCCGACGTTGCCGCTAAATTTTGAAAAGTCTTTTTTGGTAATGATATTTATAACGCCTCCAACCGCGTCGCTACCATAAAGCGAGCTCATAGGGCCACGGATGACCTCTATACGCTCGATCGCTTCAGCTGGCGGAATGAAATTTGAGTTCATATCCCCTGCTCCACCCTTTGGATTTGCGCTACTTGAATTTACTCTTTTGCCATCAATTAAAACTAGCGTTTGAGACTTCTCCATGCCGCGTATTGAGATGCCACTAGCTGCCCCGTCCTCGCCACCAACGACATTTACACCTGGCACTTTTTGGGCGATTGAGTGAAGTGAGGTAAAGCTATCTTTTGTAAGCTCATCGCCACTTATCACACTGATGCTTGCAGGGGCTTCTTTGATCTGCTGCGAAAAGCCACTTGCACTTACTACGACGCCATCTAGCTTAGTTTCGTTGTTCTCTTTCTCTACTGCATAGAGAGAATTTGCCACACAAACACTAAGGCAAATAGCGATAAATTTTGATCTATTCACGGATATCCTTTTGTTAAATTTTATCATTGATAATGAAAGCGAAACGCAAATTTAACAAAGCAAGCATAAAAACAATATTAATTATCATAATTTTAAACAACAATGTAGAAAAAATTTATGAAAATAAAATTTAAATCAATCTAAGAGGAGCTAGACCCAAAGCGAGTCTAGCAAATTTGAAGTTATTTTGAAGCAACCATTTCGTTGTATGAGTTAAATATCTCTCTGCTAAGATCTTCGAGCTTTCTAAACTCAGTGACAAAATGTTTTAAATTTTTCTCGTTATAGCCCTTGCCAGCTTCTGTCAAGATGGCTTTGATGTTTTTGTTAAACTCATCTACCAAATGGCGTGATTTCTCATAAGTTTTAGTGTGGCTAAAGCTCTTTGCGCACTCGTTTTCATACCACGCTACAAGATCATCCGCGTCTTTTGCTATATCATCGCCGTAGCCTTGCTCATTTACAGTGTCTGAATAAACACCCACTTTATAGACGATGATAGCTATCTTTGCGATGATGCCAAAGGTCTTGTCTTCTACATATTTTGATCTTTGGGCTGTCTCTTTTGCATTTTGGTTAAAGCTAGCTAAAGTTTGTTTGAAATTTTCGACATTTGCTGTGGCGATCTTTGAAATTTCATCTATCTTTTTAGAGTTTTCATCTATATCTTTGGCTTCTTGCTGAAGTGTTTGGATATTTACGCCGATCTCATGTGTCGCTTTTTGAGTGTTTTCAGCTAGTTTTCTAACCTCATCAGCAACAACTGCAAAGCCACGTCCATGCTCGCCTGCTCGTGCTGCCTCAATAGCTGCGTTTAGAGCTAGCAAATTTGTCTGCTCAGCTATATCTTTTATCAAATTTACAACCGAAGTGATGTCATCTGTTCTGCTATTTAGCGTGCTTATAGCGTGGCTTGAGCCCTCTATCAGCTCTTCAAGTGAGCTCATATTTACGCTTAGCTCATTGATGCTTTGCGTCGTATCCTCAGCGATTCTAGCTGTATCTTTTGCCATGTGAGCCATTTGGCTTAGGTTTTTGATACTCTCATTTAGATCGTTTCTAACATCTTCTATGCCGTCGTTGCCATTTCCAAGCGCGTCAAGCTCTTTTGAAAGCAGGCCTCTTACCTTACTTTTGTGACTATCTTTTATACCAGTTACACCGTTGCTCATAGAGATGGCATTTTGTTTAAATATACCGCGAAATCCCTCTGTAAAGATATTTCTATATGTTAGTCCGCTTTGAGCAGCGTCTATTGAGGTTGAAATTTCTCTTTGGAGCGCCTCAACTTGATCAAGCAAGTCATTTATACCAAGTGCTACTTCATAAAGAGGGTCATTTTCTTTTACATTTACTATCCTAGGCTCTAAGATGCCGTTTCTAGCTGAGCCCACTACGCTTAAAATTTCATTTATAGAGTCAAGTTTTTTTCCAAACATCATTATAGCCTTTGTAGGTTATTTACAAATTCATCATAACTTAGATTTTTTTCTTTTAAAAAATCAGTTAAAAATTTCATCGAAGCATCCATGCCACCGCTCTTTTCTACCGATAATAACTTTTGATATATAGGCTCTATCACCTCAATCGCCTTTGGATTTGGCTTGCGTCTAACTGAGTAGTAGCCAACTGGATTGTTTTGCACATCAAGCGAAGTTGTGATATTTGCAAATACCCAGTAGTACCCGCCATCAAAGCTTTTGTTTTTAACATAAGCAAAAATTTCTTCTCTATTTTTTATACGCTCCCAAAGTAGCTTGAAAACAGCTCTTGGCATATCTGGGTGCCTTATGATGTTGTGAGGCTTACCCAAGACTTCAGCTTGCTTAGCTCCAACTATCTTTAAAAATGGCTCGTTACAATACGTAATACGTCCTTTTAAGTCGGTCTTTGAGACCAAAAAGGCGCTCTCTTCGACCATGTGTTCTTTGTTTTCAGACATCTTCTCTCCTTTAAGATTTTAATTATTTTAGTTTTTAACGGCTTTTGATAGATCCCACATCGGCAAAAATATACCAAGAGCTAGTAAAAGCACCATACCTGCTATAAAAACAAGCAAGATAGGCTCTATATAGTTTGAGATGTTATCAATAATATCGTTAAATTTCATCCTGTAATAGTCAGTTACTTTTCCAGTCATATCGTCTAAGCTACCGCTTTGCTCGCCAGCGCTTATCATCTGTATGAGCATATTTTCATATAAATTTGTATCTCTAAAAGCCTCCGTTAGGCTAACGCCCCTACCAACAAGTATCTTAACGCCGTTTAGCTTCTTTTTGATATCCTTGTTTGAGACCGTTATCACAGCCGTATCAAGGGCATCTGCTATAGGCAAACCAGCTCGAACAAGCTCTGTAAAGATGAGGTTAAACCTACTCATATTCGA
>JAHADO010000124.1 GCA_018375265.1 Campylobacter concisus
TTGCACAACTATGTCCTACTCCTAAATAGCCATATTTTTTTAAACCGAACATCTTCTCTTCATGTTGTGGCTTCATGGTAAGCACTAAGCGTCTTGGTAATATATTTTTTACGCTTTGTGTATGGGTTACCGAAGAAATAACAAAATATATATCTTCATCAACGTCTGGGTGTTTTTTTTCAAAAAAAGTAGATGTTGGTATCATGCGTTCAATTGATGTTACGTAGTCGGGCTTTATACCATTTCTAGCTAGTATGGGGTATGAAGCATCGACACTTATAATACTTACATAAGGTGCAAATTTTTTAAGTGTCTCTAGCTGCTTGTCTAAGCTTGGGCCAGTAGAGACAATTATGGCTGTATCAACTAGCTTATGCCTCTTTTTGATTAGATCATGGTAGCAATAATTTTTAAACATCTCTGGTAAATTTTCTATATTTTGCCTTGTGCCTATCAAAAGATCATCTATAGAGTTGCCATGGGCTATAACTATATGAGAAAATGCCTCTGCAAATTTTTTATTTATATCTATATAGTCATCTGAAAATTGATCATAAAATTTAGAGTGTATTATTAAATTGTATGTCTTTGAGTAGGGTTCTAACTCAGCGTTTACTATAAGATAGTGAAACTGTGTGTGAGTTGTAAATTCTGAGAAAAATAGCACTATCTGCTCTTTTTCTAACTCTTCAGATAGATCGATCAAATTTAAAACGCTATAAATTATTTCGATCTCTGGTTCAATGATAGCAATGCTTTTATGAGTCTTATTTTTTGCTAGAGCTTTATAAAATACACCATTTCCAAGACCATAGAAAAAAAGGCCAGGATATCTTTTGTATTTTTTTTCTATCTCATCAAGCATCTTATATGTCTCTTCGACAGGATTTTCATATATGGATTCAGATGTCTCTTTGTTTATGATATTTATATCCAAAGGATCATTTTTTCCTAAAACTATCTCATATTTATTTTGTGATGTCATACTAAATAATCTAGCAGCCAAAACTTCATCTTGCTGAAATAGTGCTTGAAGATTCTTCTCAAAGATAGGATTTGTTATACCGTTTAGCTTTGTTTCTTTTATCTGCGCAGCTATTTTTTTATCTTTTTTCTCTGTCATGTATATCCTTATATTTGAGCTTGATTTATGAGCTAGTTTATAAATTTTTAAGCAAAAGCTGTGCCAAATTTAAAATTTATTTATCAAAACTCTGCTCTTTCTAGCTTCTATTTCGTCAAAATTTCGTTATTGTTTAGGGTTTTTCGTAAAAAGTGGGAGATAAATTTAGCCTTTGCAAAGTCGCAAAGGCATGAAAATTACTTCAAAATTCTAGGTAGTGTGATGCCTTCTTGGGCTTGGTATTTGCCATTTTTATCAGCATAAGTCACCTCGCAAGGCTCATCGCCCTCGATAAATAGCACCTGCGCGATGCCCTCATTTGCGTAGATCTTCGCGGGAAGTGGCGTCGTGTTTGAGATCTCTATCGTGATATGCCCCTTAAATCCCGGCTCAAAAGGTGTCACATTTACGATGATGCCGCACCTTGCGTATGTGCTCTTGCCAAGGCAGATCGCTAGCACGTTATCAGGCATGTTGAAGTACTCGATCGTGCGTGCCAAAGCAAAAGAATTTGGCGGCACGATGCAGACATCGCCCTTAAAATCAACCACATTTTTCTCATCAAAATTCTTTGGATCAACGACGGTTCCGCCGATGTTTGTGAAAATTTTAAACTCATCGCCCACGCGGATATCATAGCCATAGCTAGAAACGCCGTAGCTAACGACGCCGCGGCCCACTTGCTCCTCGGCAAATGGCACGATCATCTTCTTTTCAACCGACATTTTCCTTATCCAAGAGTCTGATTTTAAACCCATTTTTGCTCCTTTTTTGGGGCGATTATAACGCTTTGCGTCTTTAAAGTAAATTTAATGGCATTTTGCAATAAATTTTGAGAAAATCAGTATAATTTTGAAAGAAAAATTTAATAAAGGACAAAAATGCAAGAGAGAAACGCTGAAATTTTCACAGGAGAACGCGCGATGTTTGGGGCAAAGGGGCTAAATTTTACTAACTGCATCTTTGAAGATGGCGAGTCGCCACTAAAACACAGCTCAAATTTAAAGCTAAACGAGTGCGTTTTTGCCTACAAATATCCACTCTGGTACGCAAGCAATATCACACTAAATGGCGGATACTTGGAGCCTCTAGCAAGAGCTGGCATGTGGTACAGCACAAATTTAAGCTTTAAAGACTTGGTCATAAATGCGCCAAAAAGCTTTAGAAAAAGCTCGCAAATTTCACTTGAAAATGTAAATTTCTCAGATGCCGCCGAGACACTTTGGAGATGCTCGGATGTGAAGATAAAAAATGTCTTTGCAAAAGGGGATTACTTCGGGGCAAATAGCGAAAATTTAGAGGTTGATGGGCTAAGCTTAGACGGCAACTACTGCTTTGATGGCTGCAAAAATATTCGCTTCACAAACTCAAAGCTCATCTCAAAAGATGCCTTTTGGAACTGCGAAAACGTGGTCGCGCAAAACTGCCTCATCTCAGGCGAATACCTAGCCTGGAACGCTAAAAATGTGACGCTCATAAACTGCACGATAAAGAGCTTGCAAGCGCTTTGCTATGTGGAAAATTTGGTCGTGAAAGATTGCATCTTTATGGATACAAGCCTTGCTTTTGAGTATTCAAGCGTAGATGTGAGCACAAAAAGCAGCATAAAAAGTGTGAAAAATCCAAAAAGTGGCGTCATAAGAGCTGGCAAGATAGATGAGATCATCATAGACGGCAACTTGGTTGATGCAAGCAAGATAGAGATCATCACGGATGAAATTTAGCCAAAATTTAAAGAAATAACATGCAAAATGAAAGATTTAGAGCTAAATTTAGTATAAAAAACGATGCTAAATTTAAAAAGCTACTACGCAAGGTCTCGAGCGTCGTCTATAAAAAGAATAAATTTGTATTTTTGATGAGAGCGATCGAACTGCCATTTGCTGCTCTATGCGGGGTAGCTTTGGTCACACTTTTTGACATTACTGGGCACGAGTTAATAGTATATTCTGATATGGACGATGTCTCTTTTTTGGCAAGCAATTTAGCCATTGTTCTTTGTGTCGGCATAGTCTTGCTCTATATTTATGCGACTATAATTAAACCAGTTTTATTTACTAGAGCCATTTACTCCAAAATCGATGTTGAGCGCGAACAAGAGATCGTTATATATGATGATGAGGTCTTGTTTGTCACGGCAACGAGCACGGTTCATTTTTCATATGGTGCGTTTCTTGGCACTTGCGAAACTGATGATTTTGCAGCTTTGATCTTAAAAGAAGGCAGCTTCTTACAGATCCCAAAAGAGTCGCTAAATGAAAAATCACAAGACATTTTGGAATTTCTTGAGGGAAAAATAGGCTAAATTTAGTAAAAAAATTTTTAGGCATTATGAATTAAATTTGGCATGGCAATAAATTTACTAAATATCATTACTTTAGCAATACCAAATATTTTTTGCCGATAAAATATAGAGATAACCACGGATGAAAATTTGATTTGTTTTTAAAAAAACATTTGCTACACAACTTAAATTTATAAAACCGAAATAGCTCGCTAATAAAAGATCTTACAAATTTCGTAAAATTTAATAACTTTTATCCTTAAAAGTAGTAAAATAGTTACACTTTTTGATCGGAAATGATATGAAATTTAAAGACTTTAAAGAAAAAAACAGTAACAACTATGACTTTTTCGCAGCTGATGAGATGAGCTATAAAGAATTTGTACAACTAAGCTTTAAAGAGTTTTTAACTAGCGATAATGACTCAAAATGGCAGCTTGACATAGATGATAAAAGGTTTAACTCATTTCCAAATTTCACCCAAAAACATCAAATTTGCATATCGAATTTAGACTATCAAGATAATATTTTTCAGTTTAGAATTTGCTCTGAAAACAACGTCTCAAGCCTTGGCTACCGCATGTTTACGAGCTTTGATAGCGCACATAAAGACTTTGTCACAGACGATATCAAGCACTCTGATGAAGTTATGATGAGCCTAAAGCTTGGCGAGCTTAAAGAGTTTCCTTGTATATCAAAATGCGGCTGGTGGATCAAAGATATCTGGCGAGATATGTATCCTATCTTAGACGAGACTAACAGCGAGGAATTTGTAGCTGGCATTATAAAAAACGAATTTACCAAAAAGATGACCGAGATAAACGAATGCTTAAAGCACGCTCAAAATAGCGGCAAGCTTGACGAAGTTATCACCAAACTAAAAGCTAAAATCAACTGAATTTAGAAATTTCCACCCACCGCACACGAGCTAGCTGGATATGAAGTAAGTCCGTAGTCAGCTGACTCAACGTTATAAAAGTCTAAATTTGCACTTCGCGAGATGATATACTCAAAGCCTTTTTGATTTAGTTCGATCAAAATTTCAAGCTCCGTATCTCTTTTACAAACTATGCTTTCAAAAAAGTGAGAGAAGAAAGAAATTTTGGCATTTTCTTTTTGCATTGAGTGATTTAGCATGAGCTCCATGTTGCTAAAAATTTTAAAGATAGTTTGATTTGTCTCAAATTTACCAAACCTTGCGTAATAATTTTGCAAATTTGCATCATTTAGCACGATGTTTTTAGTGCAATTTTTTGTGATCTGTTCGTATATAAGACCGAAGAGCTCAATAGAGGCATTTTGATTATCCATTACTCTATTTTCGTGATTTGTGACTACTACAAAGCCATCTTTTATCTCATATTTTTCATTTTTATAATAAAAGCTAACATTTGCCACCTCTTGCTCGAAACGCTTTTTAAAAGCAAAAGGCAAATAGCTTAAAACGCCCATTTTATCGATAATAGCTGAGC
>JAHADO010000125.1 GCA_018375265.1 Campylobacter concisus
AAAAATTATAAACCCTAAATACAAGATTTAAAATTGCACGAGTGTCATAATGCTTTAAGTTTGACGTAGTAAATTTAGCTTATAAATTTACCAAACCGACCTTCAAAACATGCTCTTTTAGTCCGCTTGGTATCTCGCCATTTTCAAACGCCATTAGCTCGCTCGCTCTTAGGACGTAAAAGTCTTGCAAGCTTCTATTAGCAGACTTCTCAAGCTTTTTTGCTAGCGTGTCAAAGATATAAAACTCGGCCTCATTGCTAGCTAGTAAAAAGTCAGCCCCACTATCAAATGCGGCAAAAATGATCTTACTAGCGAGCTTGTAAGCTAGCTCTTCATCGGCCTTTAAAAGCTCATATCCGCAAGGTATTTTGGCGTTTAACTCTATAAAATTTGCCTTGTATGCGCTTAAATTTGCAGGTAGTCTGTCTTTTATGGCTATCTTAAACTCTTTAAATTTGCTAAGCTTTTCTATCTTTTCAAGCTCGTTTTCGTGCTTTTGCGTTGCTTTTATGTCTAAAATTTCTTTGAAAAATTTAATCGCCTCGCTGTAAATTTCGCTTCCTTCAAAGAGCAAATCGTCAAGTTCGCAGGCTATCAAAACGCCATTTTTAGCGCCAACTAGCTTTAAAATATCATCATTTTTCTCATTTTTGTAAAGATGATGAGCTAGCATTATCGCGGCAGCTCCTATAAAATTTGGCTCATACCCTCTCACAAAATCAGCGTAAAAATAGGGCTTAAAGCTAGCGTAAAGCTCTTTGTCAGCTCTTTTACAAAAGCTAGCAAATGGCTCAAATTTCGCCCAAAAATCATCATCATTTATAACAAGGTCTAAAATCGCTCTTTTTTCATCAAGCGGGGCTATGCAAAGCTCGCCGTCCAGTTTTTGAGCTAAATTTGCAAGCGGCTGGGCGGTGCTAACTACGACATCATTTACCTTAACAAAGCCCTCAAATGGGCTAAAGTAGGGGTCTATGCTCTTTACGTGGGCAAAAAGCTCGTTTAAGTTTGCAAAGTCTGAAATCTCTAAAAAATAGGGCTTAAAATATGCCAAAACATCTCTTTTCGCGTCAAATCTAAAAATCTCAACTCTTTGCATCTCTATCCTTTTTTTGGGCTTATTTTATCCTAAATTTAAAAGGAGTTTCATTATAATAGCTCAATGGATAAAGAAAATTTTACGATTGCATGCTTTAGTAACGCATATATCGGCGATGATGCGGCGGTTGCCGGCAAAATGGTCTTTAGCAAGGACATTTTTGCGCAAAATTCGCACTTTAAGCTTGGCTGGCTAAGCCTTGAAGAGACCGGCTACAAGGCGATGATCGTAAATTTTTCAGATACGATCGTGATGAACGCAAAGCCAAAGTTTGCCCTTCTTGGGCTTAGTCTGCCAAAGAGCTTCACGCCGCGCCAGATCAGCGAGCTAAGTAGGGGCATAAATAGGGCATGCGAGGAGTTTGGCGTAAAGATAATTGGCGGCGACACGATAAGTAGCTCCATTTTAAACATAAGCGTAAGCGTGATCGGCGAGCTAAAGGGCAGGGCAGTGCTTAGAAAAAATGCTAAATTTGGCGATCTAGTGGCATTTACAGGCAAGCTTGGAGGCAGCCAAAAGGGGCTAAACTCGCTTCTAAGACTGGCTCAAATTTCTAAAAGCTCACGATTTAAAAAGCCTGTTTTAAGAGATAAATTTTTTTACAAAGCAGCTCATCTTATAAACTCCGCCATGGACATCTCAGATGGGCTAAATACCGACCTTGGCAAGCTTTTAAAAGCTAGCAAAAAAGGCGCTAATTTTACAAAAAAACTAAGCAAATTTGAGCTTAGTAGCGGCGAGGAGTACGAGGTTTTATTTACCTTTAGCCCTAAAAATTTAAGCGCCATAAAAAGGATCGCCGCAAAAACTAGGACAAAGATCAACATCTTTGCAAAAATTTCACACAAAAGGTTAAGACAAAATGCAAGAAGCCACCACTTTTAAGCCGCTATATGCGCTCACTCATGCGCCCATCGAGGCATATTTTTCTAAAAATTCAGATGATTTTGTCGTGCGCGAGATACCACTTTATGAATTTAGTGGTGATGGCGAGCACTTGATCGTTGAAATTTCTAAAAAAGATATGACGACAAGTGACGCTTTGCACGCCTTAAGCGAGGTTACAGGGGCTAAGATGCGCGACTTTGGCTATGCAGGGCTAAAGGACAAGCAGGGCATGACGACGCAGTTTATCTCGATGCCTCGTAAATTTGAGAGCGCGCTTGCAAACTTTAGCCATGAAAAGATGAAAATTTTAAATTTAAACGTGCATAACAACAAGCTTCGCATCGGACATCTTAAAGGCAACAGCTTTTTCATCCGCCTAAAAAAGGTGCTGCCAAGTAGCGCTAAAAAGCTCGAGCAGGCCTTTGTCAGCATCGATAAAATAGGCTATGCAAACTACTTTGGCTACCAGCGTTTTGGCAAATTTGGCGACAATGCTGCAACTGGGCTGGAGCTACTTAAAAATGGCACGATAAATGGCAAAAAGAGCAAAAATGTAAAGCTAAATGACTTTTTGATCTCAGCCTATCAAAGCGATCTTTTCAACCGTTATCTTAGCAAAAGGGTCGAAATTTCAAGGTTTGTAAGCGACTTTAGCCTAAGTGAGCTAGGCGAAATTTATAAAAAATTTAGCAAAAACGATCTAAAGGCGATGAAGGTACAGGAGAGCTTTTTTAAGCTTTTGCCAGGAGAGGTTTTGGGGCACTATCCGTTTGGCAAGCTCTTTTTGTGTAAAAATTTAGATCAAGAGGCGCAAAGATTTGTTAAGCGCGATATCACAAGCCTTGGACTTATAGTCGGTGCAAAGGCCTATGAGGCAAGCGGCGTGGCAAAAGAGCTTGAGGATGAAATTTTCGCTGAGGCATTTTCGCTTACTTCAAAGATCGCTGGCTCAAGGCGCTTTAACTGGGCGTATCTTGAAAATACAAGCTACAAATACAACGAAGAAAACGCTCATTTTAGCTTAAATTTCACACTTCAAAAGGGCTCATACGCCACGGTTGTGTTAGAAGAAATTTTGCATAAAAATATATTTGAGTAGGGTAAATTTTCGGACTTTCCTCTTTTGCGTAGTGCAAAAGCGACCGCTTACCGTGCCAGAGCGAAATTATAGCGGTTTTTGCTTAATTTTCTAGCCTTAAAAATTAAACTTTGCGTTTTAATTATTTTCTTTATTTATAAGGAAGATTTGCAGACAAAAAGTGATTTTATAGGGAAAATGCTCTGAGTAAATATTTGGCGTATGTTTTATCAGAGATCGCATAAATTTTTATCTCAAAGCGCAATAAATTCAGCATTATTTATAGGTCGCAAATCGTACAAGTCCCCAAATTTCTCCATTATCTCGTGAGTAGCCTCCACAAAAGGCTCACAGCCAAAGTGCGGCACTACGCAAAAATCAACCAAATTTAATCCTGTAAAATCACTCATGTTTACACTACTTTTATCCATAAGCGTAGCATATCTCGTGTCTGGTGCGGCCACGATTGCCCCTGCTGACTCACCGACGTAAATTTTACCAGCTTTAACCGCGTTTTTTATAGCTTGTTCGGCGCACGATTTTCGCAGCTCATTAAGCAGATAAAATGTATTTCCGCCGCTTACATAAATGATGTCGCACTTATTAATAGTAGCTAAAATTTTATCATCTGCAACACAAAACTCATCACATTCAGAAATCTGCGTAACCAAGTTTTTAACACAAGAAATATCAATACGAGTCAGCTTCGCACCAAATTTTTCCAAAATTTTCACCGCTTCATCTACGTAAAAATTCACCTCTTCAAATTTTGCTGCCGTATCGATAAAAGCAACATGCTTACCTTGAAAATCTACCACTTCATTGATCTTGCTCGCAACCTCCGCGAAGTAGGAGCAAAGAAAAATATTTGCCATTCCTTTATTCCTTTTAAAAGATATTTAAATTTAAGAGCCAATTATATCCGAAAATAAGCTTAAAAGATCCGCATTTTGCAATCGTCATGTCGCTCACAAGCTTCCCATATCTTGCACTACAGCTTAGGATTTAGAGATTTATATGGTTTGTATTTTTAGTATACATGGTTGAGTAAGTAAAATTTAAAAATTTAATTATGAATTTGAATGCAAAAATTTAAGGCAAAGTATCGCAATATTTTTTAAGAGTTTTTTCTCTTGTGATCGCAACTTCAAGTAGAAACAACGTAAAAATTTAGCGAAGATAAGAGATATAATCTATCAAGCCAAATTTTTACTAGTTTTATAAAGATAGGTTTAAAAGTGGGGCTGGCTAAATTTAGCTGGTTTAAATTTAAAAAGGTCTAGCCAAAGCTAGACCTAAAACATTAAATTTAAGAGGTAAAAACTTAAGTTCTAAATACGCTAAGTTTAGTATTTAGTGCATCTGTCATCTTATTTAGATGCTCAGCCGCAGAAGCTATCTCTTCGACGCTTCTAGCATTTTCAGATGAAATTTGATTGATCTCTGAGATGCCATCCATGATCTCATTTACATTCTTACCAGTTGCGATGTAGTCTTGCATAGTCTTATCTGACATCGCTATGGCGTTATTCATCGTCTCACTCATATTGTTTATCGTCTTTTCAACGTCGCTTGCCACATGGGTTAGCTCTTGAATTTGCTTAGAGTTGATGCCCATTTGCTCGCTGCTATCATTGATCGCTTGAACGATAACGTTGATAGTTGCGTTTATCTCTGTTAGAGACTTTTGAGTTCTCTCAGCTAGCTGTCTAACCTCGTCAGCAACGACTGCAAAGCCACGTCCATGCTCGCCTGCTCTTGCTGCTTCAATGGCAG
>JAHADO010000126.1 GCA_018375265.1 Campylobacter concisus
TCAAGTCTTTCACAGCTTGAAAATACTAAAATTTTAGCCCTAAAATCCCTAAATAGCGAGGTTTTAAGAGAGCCTTTGAAACCAAATATTAACAAAGATGAGATAAACTTCGAGCTAAATCACTCAAAAGATTACGCCAAACTTAGCATCAATGCAAAAGATCAGCGTGGGCTAATGGCTTATGTGATGAGTGTTTTTGACAGGCTTCATTTTCAAGTCACGAGTGCTAGAATTCAGACGGTTAAAAATAGAACGAGAAATCTCTTTTTGATCGAGAAAAACGAGCGACTTGAGAGTAAAGGCGAAGAGATATTAAATTTATTAATAAGCGAGTAAAACATGTGTGGAATCGTAGGATACATCGGAGATAAAGAGAAATAAGAGGTCAATTTAAGCGGTCTAAAAGAGCTTGAGTATCGTGGATACGACAGCGCTGGCATGGCTGTGATGAGTGATGGCAAGATCGACTTCTTTAAAGCGGTCGGCAAGCTTGAAAATTTAGCCCTAAAGACAAAGGGCTTTACATCAGAGGGTTTTGGCGTGGCGATAGGTCACACACGCTGGGCGACGCACGGCAAACCAACTGAGATAAACGCTCACCCGCACCTTGGCGAGCACTCATTTGTCGTTCACAACGGCATCATCGAAAACTACAAAGAGCTCAAAGATGAGCTTGAGGCAAAGGGCGTGAAATTTGTGAGCCAAACCGACACAGAAGTGATCGTGCACCTTTTTGAAGAAATTTTAAAAGAGAAAAAAGATCCGTTTAAAGCTTATGAGGCGACTATCGCAAAGCTTAGAGGCGCTTATGCGACGCTGCTTATCACCAAAACTGCACCTGATAAGATATTTTTCGCAAAAGACGCCGCTCCTATGGCGATAGGCAAAAGCGACAAAAAAGAGTTATATTTTGCCTCATCAGATGCCCCACTTATCGGCAATGCAACAGAAGTAGCATATCTTGATGATAACAACTACGGCTATGTGAGCTTAGACGAGATCGCTGTTTTCAAACACGGCAAAAAGGCTAGCATAACATTTAATGCACTGCCAAAAGATAAGAGCTATGCCCAAAAAGAGGGTTATACATTTTTTATGGAGAAAGAAATTTACGAGCAAGGCGCAGTCGTGTCTGAAACCATCATGGGTAGGGTCAAAAACCACAAAGTCACCCTTGAAAATTTAGACGATGAATACCTAAAAAGTATCGATGATATCGTGCTTTGTGCGTGCGGTACGAGCTACCACGCAGCACTAACTGCAAGCTATCTGTTTGAAAGGCTTGCTAAAGTTAGAACAAAGGTCGAAGTGGCAAGCGAATTTAGATACAGAAAGCCTTATCTAAACAAAAACTCGCTCTTTATCGTCATCTCGCAAAGTGGCGAGACAGCTGATACTCTTGAGGCACTTAGGATAGCAAAAGAGGCTGGGCTAAAGACACTTGCGATTTGCAACGTCGATAACTCATCTATCGTTAGACTAGCTGATAATACACTTCTAACTCGCGCTGGCATCGAAAAAGGTGTGGCGAGTACAAAGGCATTTGCTACGCAGATCATCGTACTTTGGATGCTTGTGCTTCAAATGGCATCAGCAAAGGGATCTATCAGCAAAAAAGAGCTTGATCACGAGATCAAAACGCTTCTTCACATCCCACAAATTTTAAATATAGATAACTCTTTGCAAGAGAAGCTTCACCGCCTAAGCAAGCACTATTTGCACGGCCATGGCTTCTTCTTCATCGGTAGAGACATCTTCTATCCGCTAGCACTTGAAGGTGCGTTAAAACTTAAAGAGATTTCATATCTTCACGCCGAGGGCTATCCATCAGGCGAGATGAAGCACGGCCCTATCGCACTTGCAGATGAGAAGCTATTTACGATCGCTTTAATGCCTCAAAATTTGTTATATGAAAAAACAAAGAGCAACGTCGAAGAGCTTGCTGCAAGAGATGCATATATCCTAGCGATAAGTCCGCTTGAGCTTGAGCTAAGCGATGACTACGTAAAAACGAGTGTTCAAGATCACTATATGAGCGAATTTTTCGAGATGATGCTAGTGCTTCAGCTGCTTGCACTTGAAATTTCCGTTAGACTTGGCAACAACGTCGATATGCCAAGAAACCTCGCAAAAAGCGTAACTGTCGAATAATTTATGTGGCTGGCATCTTGCTGGCCGCTTAAATTTTACTTTTATATTTTTCTTTTAAAATTTAAGTTTTCACAAAATATTATTTTCTTATAATATTTGTACTTCTAATTACATTAAAAAGGATCTTCATGAAAAAGAGATTTTTAGCATCTAAGGTCTTTAGCAGCGTTGCCGCTCTTTGTTTATTTGCTGGATGCGCTAGCAGCAATAGCGGTGTAACTGGTGCCGCAGCAGGAGATACAGCCAAAAATGCCAACACGAAAATCGAGCGTTGCAGCCAAACGCTAGGAACATTGTCTTTTTACGAGGATCAAAGTAGCTCATGGTACTCATATCTAACTAGAGATATCAGCTTGGCTCAACAGTGCCGGTGCTAAGGATCTTAGCTCAGCAAACTGGCTGCTTCGTCATCGTAGAGCGTGGCAGAAGTATGGACAATATGATGCAAGAGCGCGCACTTGAAGCTAGTGGCGAGCTAAGAAAAGGCTCTAAATTTCACAAAGGTCAAGTCGTAGCGGCTGATTATACCATGCAGCCAGAGATCACATTTAGCAAAGAGGATACTGGCGGTATCAGCGGACTTGTAGGCGCTGTCTTTGGCAACGTTGCTGGCAAGGTAAGCGGAGGCTTTTCAAAGAGCGAAACACAAACATCTTTGCTTCTCATAGACAACCGCTCAGGTGTACAGATCGCTGGTGCAGTTGGAAGTGATAGCAACTTTGACTTCTTTGGCATGGGATCAAATTCATTTTCACGTGTGAGCGCTGGACTTGGTGGCTACACAAAGACACCAGAGGGCAGAATGATCGTAAATGCTTTTATGGACGCGATGAACCAACTTATAGTCGCGCTAAAAGATTATAAAGTCCAAAATGTAAAAGGTGGTCTTGGCAAAGGCGGAAATATAAAAATAGGAGACTAAGATGAAATTTATAGCCATTTTGTTTTGTACATTTACGATGTTGCTAGCTGTAAACTATACTAAAAAGATAGAGATCGGGCTTTGCAAACTTATAAACGAAAGAGAAATGGCTAAATTTTATGGCGACACGAGAAACTATGACGCCCTTAGTAAAAAGATAGACGGATATAAATTTCGTTTTGGATTGAAAGATTTTGATGAGGATAGTTGCCGCATGAGTGGCTACTATCCTGTTGATCCAAACTATGCGCCATATCCGCCTAACTACCGCCCATACTATCAAAATGAGTACGAAAGATTTGATAGATTTCAGCGTGGTTACCGCGGCGGCTACTACAACGACGATGACTATGATGATGGTTTTGAGCGTGGATATAGACGTGGCTACAATGACGCTAGAAGAGAGTATAGAAGACCTTATAGATAGGCTAAAGTCATGATCTTTAAAGAAATTTAATGCAAAACCTGTGGATATGGCAACATCCTAACTATCCAAATTTTTCTTTCGACAAAAGAGCAATAAGCACCTTTGCAAATAAACTAGAGCAAGATCACGAAATTTTAAAAGAGATAACAAATAAGATCAACAGAAACGATCTTTTAAAGGTGCAAATTAACGCCCTAGAAGATGAGATCTTTTACTCATCTCTCATAGAGGGCGAGAGGCTTAAAAGATTAAACATTCGCTCATCGGTAAAAAAGAGACTAGATGAAAATTTTGACTGGCTAGCCGACACTCATGCGACTAGGCACAGTGATAATCTAGCCTCGCTAATGCTTGATGCAAATTTAAACAAAGCCCCTATGAACTTCGAGCGGCACATGGCTGGCACAATGCCTTGTTTGAATATAGCCATAGCAAAATTTACAAGATAAAAAGAGCTAAATTTAGAGATGATGAGATGAGCGTCGTCTCAGGTCCTTCAAAAAATGTGCAAATCCACTACGAAGCCTTGCCAGCAGAGCATATAGAGGATGAGATGAAAAAATTTTTAAATTTTATCAATAAAAATCACGAAAATGCCTATGTAAAAAGCGCTTTGGCGCACCTTTGGTTTGTGATCATCCATCCTTATGAGGACGGCAACGGACGCATGGCAAGGGCTTTGGCGCACTACTGCTTGGCTACTGAAAACATTAAGCCATTTTCAATATCGAGCATTATTTACGCAAATAAAAAAGATTATTATGAAATTTTAGAGCAGACAACAAAGCTTAAAAATAATTTAAACTTTGACTTTACGGCATGGATAAAGTGGCATTTAGAAGCGGTAAATAACGCCATAAAACAAGCTATAAGCTCATTAAAAAGATAAAATTTCTATCAAATTTAAGAGCCAAAGCCCTTAAATTTTATCTTTAGTTAGGATTTTTGCGAGCTGCTCTTTGATCTCGTCATCAAATTCACTAACACTTATCATACCTCTGCTCTCGCACATCTTAGCGTCATTTACTTCGCAGTAGCCACTTAGCGCGTTTTTGTATCCACCCCTTATGCAAGCCTCTCTATCCTCTAAAAATCCAGCCCCACCAAGGATGAGCACGCCAAGGTCAAAGCCGATCTTAAATTTCGCGCTCGCTGAGCTTTTTATCCAGCTTAAAAATATCTCATCGTACCTAAGTCCAAGCGCACCAACGCCATCTGGTACGACCAAGATATCCACGCCGTAAAGGCTTTCAGCGTAAATTTCAGGATGAAGTCTAATACCAAATTCATCGACTATCTCAGGCTGTAGAGCGTAGGTTTTGATGTTAAAA
>JAHADO010000127.1 GCA_018375265.1 Campylobacter concisus
GGTAGTGACGTAAAAGTTACGTCATCAACGATACCCACTGTAAAGCCATCTTTTGGCTCGTTTTGGTTTAAATTTTCAAATACAGCTAGCATTTGCGCAGGATCGACGTCCTTTGAACTTAGGCCGTATCTGCCGCCAACTATGATCGGGGCGTCCTTTTGGCTATAAAATGCAGCTTTTATATCAAGATATAGTGGCTCGCCAAGGCTGCCAGGCTCTTTTGTGCGGTCAAGGACGGCTATTTTTTTCACGCTCTTTGGCATCACGTCAAAGAGATACTTCGTGCTAAATGGGCGGTATAAATGCACCTTGATGATGCCCACCTTTTCGCCTTTTGCGTTTAGATAGTCCACGACCTCTTCAAGAGTTTGCGTCACTGAGCCCATGGCTACGATGACGCGCGTCGCTTCTGGGTCGCCGTAGTAGTTAAAC
The DNA here is from genome assembly GCA_018375265.1 of Campylobacter concisus. GTDB lineage: Bacteria > Campylobacterota > Campylobacteria > Campylobacterales > Campylobacteraceae > Campylobacter_A > Campylobacter_A concisus_AB. The sequence continues at coordinate 433 of JAHADO010000127.1, forward strand.
GGCTTGTAGTCACGGCCAGTGATCTTTGAAATTTCAGCTAGGTAGTTTGCCACGATGTCTGGCACTGCGTTATAAAAGCGGTTACTTAGCTCTCTTGTTTGAAAGTAGATATCGTCATTTTGCGCTGTGCCTCTTGTTTTTGGGCTCTCTGGATTTAGCGCTTCGTCTCTAAATTTCTGCAATGCTTCGCGGTCAAGAAGTCTATCAAAGTGCGCGTAGTCCATCACTTCTACTTTTTGAATTTCATGGCTAGTTCTAAAGCCATCAAAGAAGTGTAAAAATGGCACTCTGCCCTTAATCGCCGCTAAATGCGCCACGCCAGCGATGTCCATCACCTCTTGCACCGAGCCGCTTGCTAGCATAGCAAAGCCAGTTTGGCGACAGGCGTAGATATCTTGGTGGTCGCCAAATATTGAAAGAGCCTGTGCCGCCAGAGAGCGAGCTGAGACATGGATGACACCAGGGAGGAGCTGACCTGCTATCTTATACATATTTGGAATTTTTAAAAGAAGGCCTTGAGAAGCTGTGTAGGTCGTAGTTAGCGCGCCAACTTGTAGCGAGCCATGCACCGTGCCAGCTGCGCCGCCCTCGCTTTGCATCTCGACTACTTTTACTGGCATACCAAATAAATTTTTCTTGCCTTGCGCTGCCCAAAGGTCAGTGTAGTCAGCCATAGGCGAGCTAGGAGTGATAGGGTAAATTCCAGCTACTTCGGTAAATGCGTATGACGCGTAAGCTGCGGCCTCGTTTCCGTCCATAGTTTTCATTATTTTTGACATATTTCCGCCTTAAAATTATCTTAAAAATGGCTTTATTATAAAAGAAAAATCCAAAATTTGTCATTAATCTCTATCATTAAAAAATTAAAATTTATAAATAACTAAGATGTAAGTCAAATTTTAATATTGTAAGGGCAAAGTAAAAAGGATGAAATTTTGATAAATATTCATAAAATAGCCTATCTAAGGGTTATCGCGCTAGCTTTTGCAGCTTTTATATTTAATACAACTGAGTTCGTGCCAGTGCCGCTTTTAAGCGACATAGCAAAGGATTTTGGGATGAGCACGGCTGATACTGGGCTCATCATCACAATATATGCGTGGAGTGTGACGATACTCTCTTTGCCATTTATGCTGCTAACTGCAAATTTAGAGCGAAGGTCGCTACTTTTAAAGGTTTTTATCATCTTTGTGGTTTCTCACGCACTTTGCGCTGTTGCTTGGAATTTTACTGTTTTAGTCATAGCTCGCGTGCTAATAGCCATCTCACACGCCATATTTTGGTCGATCACCGCCTCGCTTGCTGTTAGAGTTGCACCTATCAATAAAAGCTCACAAGCTCTGGGACTGCTAGCGCTTGGCACATCGATGGCGATGATACTTGGCTTGCCACTTGGTAGGATTTTAGGCGATAGCTTGGGCTGGCGTGTCACATTTGGACTTATAGGGATCTTTGCTGTGGGTGTTGGCGCTTGGCTATATAAAATTTTGCCACTTTTGCCTAGCAAAAACTCAGGTTCATTAAAGAGCCTGCCAGAGCTTGCAAGAAATGGTTTTTTGATGGTGATATTTTTGCTAACTGCTATCGTTATCAGCGCGCATTTTAGCACTTATAGCTACATAGAGCCATTTGCTAAAGATATAAGCGGTTTTGATGGTAAATTTATCACTATATTTTTGCTTTTGTTTGGCGTAGCCGGTATCGTAGCAAGCTGGCTTTTCTCTAAATTTTATAAGCTCATACCAACTGCCTTTACAGCTACCTCAATAGCGATCATTTTAGCTTGCTTGCTGACGTTAAATTTCATCGCTACAGATGAGAGCTTGATGCTTGCGCTTGCCTTTATCTGGGGGCTTGGCATAGCTGGGATAAATATGAGCTTTCAGATAAAGGTGCTAAGCTTAGCCTCAAACGCCACAGACGCTGCTATGGCGATATATTCAGCTATTTATAACATCGGCATAGGAGCTGGCGCGCTAATAGGTCATCAAACGATAGTTCATCTTGGCGAGCAAAATATCGGCAACGTTGGTAGCCTTTTTGCAGCGGTTGGACTTGTCATCTTTCTCGTTGCAGCGGTTAAATTTAAAAAGGCTGAGTAAATTCAGCCTTTTTAAAAAACCAAAAACGTTACAAATTTCTACAAATAAGTGATAATAAATATCATAACTAAGAATAATTTTAGCTAAGCTTTTTTATAATCGTTATCAGAAAACGAATAAATTTTAGGAGCTTGTTATGTCAGTTTTAGTTATCGGAGCAGATGAGATCACGCCTATTAAGGCTGTTTTGCATGATTTGGGAGCTGAGAAGATAGAGCACTGGGACGCTAGAAACGAAAACCGCGTAAATCGCAAGCCGATCCCGCAAGATACCGAGTGCGTGGTGATGCTAACTAGCTTTTTAAACCACAACACGATGAAGACCATTAAAACTCAAGCAAAAAAGAGAAATATCCCTATCGTTTGTGCCAAAAGAAGCGTTAGTTGCGTATTTTGCGAGTATTGTAAGGTCTTTGGCCTAGATAAGGAATTTGGATGCAAAGAATAATCGATGAAGTTCGGGTTTTTATCAGATATTGGCGAAATAACTCCAAGTATTTTTGCAAAGCTTGACAAGCTTTCGCGTGCGAAAATTTTCATCGCACTTTATAATGTTGGCGTTGAAAGCGAGCTAAAGATCCCGCTTTCTTACGCTAAATTTCTAAATTTCAAAGACATTTTTGAGGCTAGGATAAATTTCTTACTGCGTGAGAAATTTTTAAATTTTAAACCAGTTGATAGCTTTTGCATACCTTCAAACGTCGTTATAAATGCTTATTTGAAAAATGATTTTAAGGCGTTGAGATTTGTAGCAAAAGAGCCAAAGATGGCAGCTGCAAAGATGATAAAGATGCTTTATAGAAGCGGAGAATTTGAGTTTTTCATTGACGCAGCACAGATGTTTTGTCAATTTGTTTATGATAAAATACGCCTCCGCCATCAGGACAAAGAGGTCGTGCTAAATGGTGGTGTCATCTCGGTCAAAAAGGGTGGCAAAAATTTACTCAGCGTCATGCCAAGCTTCAAAAGAGTGAGCTTTGATGATATGAGAAATTTAAACGACGACATCGATGCAGCCGTTTGCGCGCTTGGTCGCGAGTGTGAGATGGTCTATATCGTTTGCCCTAGAAATGAGGAATTTAGGCGGCACGTTGAGGTTAGACACTGCTTTGCAAGAGGGTGCATAAAGCTCGTGCCTTATACGATTATTAGTAAAATTTTTTAAAAAGGATAAAAATGATAGGTATAATTTATGGAAGCAGCATGGGAAATACCGAAGATGCAGCAAAACTTATAAGCGAGGACTTGGGACTTGAAAACGAGCTTTTAAACGTCTCTGACGTAGACGCAGCGAAGCTAAATAGCTTTGACAAGCTAATTCTTGGCACATCGACCTGGGGCAGCGGCGACCTGCAAGATGACTGGGACGCGTTTGACTTTAAAGCGTTAAATTTAAGTGGCAAAACGGTCGCTGTTTTTGGCATGGGCGATAGTGAGAGCTACTCAGATGAGTACTGTAACGGCATGGCAAAGCTCTATGACGAGGTCGTAAAAGCTGGCGCAAAGGTAGTGGGCGAGGTTAGCACTGATGGATATACATTTGATGGCTCTGATGCCGTAAGAAATGGTAAATTTGTAGGTCTAGCGCTTGATGCTGATAACCAAAGTGACAAGACAGAGGGTAGAATTTCAGCTTGGATTGAGCAGATAAAACCATACTTTGCGTAACAAATTTAGCTAGATCTTCTAGCTAAATTTATATATCCATAGCCGAGATAAAGCTTTTTATCCTCTCATTTTGGCTGTTAAAAAACTCATCTACCAAGCCATCAAACGCGATCACGCCTTTATCTAAAAATAAAATTCTATCAGCTATCTTTCTAGCAAAATTCATATTGTGAGTGACGATGATCATAGACTTTTTCTCTTTTGCAAGAGATAAGATGACTTTTAAAACTTCAGCCTCAAGCTCTGGATCTAGCGCACTTGTAGGCTCATCAAGTAGCAAAAAGTATGGATTTACAGCTAGCGCTCTAGCGATGGCTACACGCTGCGCTTGTCCGCCTGAGAGCCTGTTTGGATAGGTATCTTCTTTGTGGCTAAGCCCCACTTTGGCTAAAAGCTCTTTTGCCTCTTTTATCGCCTCGTTTTTATCCTTTTTTTGAACGTAGATCGGAGCTTCGGTGACATTTTGAAGCGCTGTTAGGTGTGGGAAAAGGTTGAAACTTTGAAAGACCATGCCTGTTTTTTTACGAATTTCTAAAAGCTCTTTTGAGCTTAGCTTCTCTTTAAAATTTACACTTCTATCATCTACCTCTAAAGTGCCACTTTGTGGGATCTCAAGTAAATTTATGCA
>JAHADO010000128.1 GCA_018375265.1 Campylobacter concisus
AATTTTTGCAAAAAAATGTAAAAATTCCAAACTACATCTTAGCCCAGTATGCCAAAAGCCGCGACATAAGCGAGCAAGATATCAAGTGGTATCTTAAATTTATAAGCTACAAGATCGGCCCAAAAGAGCAAAAATCACTCCGCAAATTTTTTAAAGAACATAGGTTTTTAAGAGAGGCTGTATCGCAGGCTTAGATAAATTTAGACTTTATATAAATGTTTAAAGTTGTGATGCAAAAATCCATCTAGGATTAAGACTTAGCTTTATTTTTAGCAAAATCACAAAAGCATTTTAGAGGCAAATTTCATCATATTTAAGATCTGCTCCGCCAAAGTGGCTTTTGGAGCAGACTAAAGTGCTTAGCGTGTAAATTTACCTTACGCTCTCCAGCCAAGTTTTTCTCGTTTTGCTTTCATGTCAGCTACGATATTTTTAGCAAGTGCGACAGGATCAAGATTTACTACCATTTTTGAGCCAAGGATCGGCAATGTGCCATTTGCCATAAATTCCTCAACATTTTTTGAGCCTTGAACAGGAGCAAATACGCAGTGGTAAGATGAAATTCCAAGTAGCCTAAAGCCAAGTGCGGCATCTATGCCCTTTTCATTTGACCACTCAGGGCTTGAAAATGCGTATGGCAGGTCTTTGATGTCAGTGCTTAAGTTTTGACTAAGCGCATTAAACATCGCTGAAGCCCTAGCGTTGTCCAAGCACTCGCCCATGTGCCAGATCGGCGGGATCTTATAAGGGGCTAAAAATTCTCTCAAGCTATCGCCGCAGTATTCAAGCGCATTTGCATTGCAAAGTCCTGTTTTTAGTAGTGGAAATGAGGCACAGCCGTTTGTCATTATTAGGACATTATTTTTTAGAAGCGTTCTAGCTACATTTACGACAGCTTTTTCATAAACTACGCGTGGATTTGAGCAGCCGACTAAATTTACAAGTCCAAGGATCTTGCCCTCTTTTATCGCATCAGCGATGACCTGCGTTGAGCCAAAAATTTTATTTACATTTTCTAGTGAAAAGCCCATTTTAGCTTCGACTTCGTATTGTGGGATATGCACTGGTATGCCTTTTCTAGCTTCATGGCTCTCAAGCGCTCTATATAAAATTTTCTCTGCGATCTCGTGAATTTCACTCATATTTGAGTGATGATGATCAAAGCCTATGTGCTCAGCCCCAGGAAGCCTTGCAGAGTCGCTTGTAGTGATGACTGTCGTTTTAAAGCACCTTGCCACCTCCATAACGGTAGGATAGACATCTTGCACGTCAGCTAGCCAAAGATCAAGCGCCCCTGTGCCAACAACAAGCTCTGCGCCAACTGCGTTTGAAAGCGGTATAACGCCGTCGTAGCGATACATAGCCGAAAGTCCGTTGCAGCAAACACCATAAAACTGAATGCCTAACGCACCCTTTTCTTTAGCTAAATTTTGAAATTTCTCGCTCTTGCCAAGCTTAACGACGACACTTACTAAAAGTGGAGAGTGTCCGTGAAGTGCGATATTTACATAGCCTTTTTTGATAGCGCCTAAATTTATCTTTGAGTCATTTAGCTTTGGCAGACCAAATAGACAATCCATCGCAATAGACGTGCCAAGCGTGCTTGACCAAGCATAAGCTAGACCTGTGCGGAAAAACTGCTTCATTACATTTCGCCAGTCGCCATCTGTGCCAGTGCTCGTTCTGTGAAGGCTCTCTGTAACCTCGTGATAGATGCCTATTGGCAAGATATCAAGCTTTTTCCACACCTCTTGGCGCTCTTTTGGAGCAAAGGTCTTTATAGCTTTATGCTCTTGTGGCAAGGTGCGAGATAGATCTTCAAGCAAGATATCAGCGATCTGCGAGGCAAGCTCGTTTATGCTTTTGCTCTCATCAAGTCCAAAAGCCTTTGCGACTGCACGCACTTTCTCTTCGCCTTCTATTGGGATATTTAGCTTACCAGTTGCTGCGTTTTTAAGAGCTAGCATGTTTTCTCTGCCTCTTGCACCGTGAGCCGCAGCACCGCCAGCTACGTGACGGAGTAAATTTCTAGCTACGATGACGTCCGCATCAGCGCCGCATACGCCACGAGTTGCCTTTGATGTGATCTTACATGGCCCCATAAAGCAGATCTTACAGCAAATTCCAGCCATGCCAAAGGTGCATTGTGGTTTTTGCTTGTCAAATCTATCAAAAACAGTCTCGATCCCCATATCTTGCATTTTTAGGAGCATTTCGCTAACGGCTGGATCAGGTGTTTCTTCGATTACTTTTTGCTTATTTGGAAAGGTTTTTTTATAAAGTGAGATAGCGTTTGAGTAGTCTGTAAATTCTGCCTCGTCTTTGTAGTCGTAAAAGCCTTTTTCATTTGGCTTAGCCTCTTTATCAAGTCCGTATTTTTGGATCTTGATGCCTAAAATTTCGTCGTTTGTTGGCATTTTTGCTCCTTATGCAAGTAAATTTTATCTTTTGGATAAGTCTTGGATTATATCATCAAAAATTTTCACAGAGATTGATTTGGGATAAATTTAGTGTAAATTTTAGCTTTGGCTACTATAATTACACACTTAAAATAAAATTCAGGAAAATTTATGACCAGGCGTTACGCTTTACAAATTTTAGGCTCTTTCTTGGCTCTTAGTAGCCAAAAAGCTCTAGCAAGCACTCCAAAGATCGGCGTAAAAATAGGCTTTGTGCCGATAAGCGATCATCTATGCATCATCGCTTCAAAGCTCTATAAAAGTGAAAATTTCATGATAGTGCCCATTAAATTTGCTAGCTGGGTTGATCTGGCTGAGGCGCTTAGGGCAGGGGCGATTGATGGGGCTTTTATGCTAGCTCCACTAGGTCTTATGCTAAGAGCAAACGGCGCAAAGATAAAGACTGTGCTATCAGCTCACAAAAATGGCTCAGCCCTTGTGGCTAGAAGCGACGTGGCCGGTCTTAAGCAGCTTGCTGGCAAAAAGATCGCTGTGCCTTCAAAATTTAGCATGCACTATTTTTTACTTGATACGATCTTAAAGCGTGAAAATATGAGCGCTGATATCACCGAGATGGCGCCACCTGAGATGCCTTTTGCGCTTCTTAGCCATCAGATAGATGCTTACATCGTGGCTGAGCCATTTGGGCAAATGGCGGTAAATTTTAAAGGCAGGGCGAAAAATTTACTATTTTCAAAAGATATAAAGCCAAACCACATCTGCTGTACATTAAATTTTCAAGAAGAGATCCTCTCAAAGCCTTATTTTAGCGAGCTTTTAGATGCTTTTAGAAAAGCAGCAAGCTTTATCACAAAAGATCACGAAAAAAGCGCACTTTTGGGCAATGAGATCTTAAGTCAAAATGCAAATTTATTAAAACTAGTGCTTGATAAAGAGATCGTAAGCTACGACGATCTAAGCCTAAGGGCAGAAGAGCTAGAGGAGCTAAAAGAATTTCTAATCAGCAAAAATTTAGGCAATCAAAAACTAGCAAATTTAGATATAAACTCATACTTGGAGCAAAGATGAAATACCTTTTTCAAATTCTCGTTTTAGCCCTAGCTTTGCTTATCTGGCAAGCTTTTAGTGGGGACTTAGTACCAAGCGTAAAAGAGGTAGTAAGCGCATTTTTCGAGCTTGCAAAAAGCGGCAAACTGCTTCTTGGCGTCACTGACTCACTCATTAGATACGTCATAGGACTTGCTATTGGCTCGCTTGTTGCGGTTTTGGTTGGACTTATATTTGGACTTTTTCCAAAATTTGCAAATGCATTTGAACCACTTATCGGACTTTTGCGTCCTATTTCGCCGATTGCGTGGATACCTTTGATAGTCCTTGCCTTTGGTATCGGCGATAAACCGACCATTTTCATCATCGCTTATGCGATATTTTTCCCTATGCTACTTCTTACTATAAATGCCGTAAAAAGCGTGCCAAATGAGCTTGTTTTAGCGGCTCGTGGCTTTGGAGCTAGCAAAATGCAAATAATCACTGGCGTCATCATGCCAGCAAGCCTTTTTAGCATAATCTCAGGGCTAAAGCTAGCAGCGAGCCTTGCTTGGATAAATTTAGTAGTTGGCGAGATGGTGGGAGCGCAAAGCGGGCTAGGATATCTCATAATAGACGCTAGAAACCAGCTTAGGATAGATAGCGTAATGGCGGTGATTTTTGTGATCGGCGTGATAGGCATCGTGATAAATTTCATCTTTTCGCTCATTGAAAGATACGCAGGGGAGAGGCTTGGACGATGATAAAGATAAAAAATTTAACCAAATCTTTTGGGGACGCTAAAATTTTAAAAGGGATAAATTTAGAGATAAAGCAGAATGAATTTTGCGTTTTGCTTGGCGGCAGCGGCTCTGGTAAGACGACACTTTTAAACATCCTAAGTGGCACGAGCGAGCTTAGTAGCGGTGAAATTTCGATGCAAAATAAAATTTATACAAAGAAAATTTTGCTAGACAAATCTCGCCAGATCATCACTCAAACCTACTCGCTAATGCCATGGCTAAGCGCAAAAGATAATATCAAATTTGCCCTAAAATGCTCTGGCATAAAGGATAAATTTGAACAAGAAAAGAGAGCTAGCAAATTTCTAGAGCTTGTTAGCCTTTCTCACAAGGCCGAGCTCTTCCCGCACTCGCTAAGTGGCGGCCAAAAGCAGCGTGTCGCCATAGCAAGGGCGCTTAGCTTAAGCCCTGAAGTGCTCTTTTTAGACGAGCCATTTTCTGCACTTGATCCAATAACAAGGGCAAATTTACAAAAAAGCTTAAAGCAGATGTCAAAGACTCAAACCACTATCTTTGTCACGCACGATATCGATGAGGCGCT
>JAHADO010000129.1 GCA_018375265.1 Campylobacter concisus
ATTAGGAGAGATGATGAAAGAGATAAAAATAGCAACTAGAAAGAGTATCTTAGCGCTTTGGCAAAGCGAGCATATCAAGGCTAGGATCGAGGCGCAGCACAAGGGCGTGAAGGTCGTACTTGAGGGCATGAAGACAAAGGGCGACGTGATACTTGACACGCCACTTGCAAAGATCGGCGGCAAAGGGCTTTTTACAAAAGAGCTTGAAGATAGCATGCTAAAAGGCGAGACTGACATCGCGGTGCATAGCCTAAAAGATGTGCCAGTAGTCTTTCCAAAAGGGCTTAAACTAGCTGCCATTTGCTCACGCGAAGACACTAGAGATGCGATGATAAGTGAGAAATTTGCTAAATTTAGCGACCTACCGCACGGCGCAAAGGTTGGCACAACGAGCCTACGCCGCAAGATGCAGCTGCTTATCATGAGGCCTGATCTTGAGATCATCTCGCTTCGTGGAAATGTGCAAACTAGACTTAGAAAGCTAAAAGAGGGCGAATTTGACGCGATCATTTTGGCGATGGCTGGCATAAACCGCCTAAATTTAAAGGCTGAAGTGGCGCACATCTACACATTTGGCTTTGACGAGATGATACCTGCGATGGGTCAGGGCGCTCTTGGGATAGAGGCCAGAGATGAGAAGCAAATTTTAGATGAGATCTCTTTTTTAAATGATGAAAATGCAGTCATAGAAACGACCATAGAGCGTGACTTTGTAAGCGTTTTGGAGGGTGGCTGCCAAGTGCCAATAGGCATAAGCGCAAGGCTAAAAGGCGATGAAATTTCTATCTATGCGATCGTTGGTCTGCCTGATGGAAGCGAGTATATAAAAGATAGCTTAAAGACTAGCAAGGATAAATTTCAAAGCATCGGCAAAGAGCTGGCGCATAAATTTATAGAAAAAGGGGCGAAAGAGCTTTTAAGGCGCGCTGAAGAGATGGCGTAGAGCGTGTTTGAGCTAAAATTTAAAGCAAAAGCCATAAGTGCTACCAAAAATAGCAAAGACAACTACTACATGATCGGTCTTGCAGACGACAAATATGACTACAAAAACTACATAATCTTTCAAAGACCGATCAAACTAAAAAAGGGTGACGACGAAAACGCCGACATAAACGGCCTATATGCAGAGTGCAATGGTGATGTTTGTTATAACGCTTGCAAGCGGGTGACGATCTCTGAAAAAACTATCATTTTTGAGATACAAGATAGTCTCATTTGCGTAGATACAGAGGGCGTAAAGCTTAATGAGCGCTTTATGAAATATAGCAAAGAGATATTTGGCGAGCTGCTAAAGTGTAGCGTACCAAAATAATTTGTTTAAATTTAGAGATAAAAAGACGAAATTTTCTAAAATTTGCCGCCGTTTCAGGAGACGTGACGCTACCTAGCGTGCTAAATGCTGCAAGCCAAAACGCGGATAAGATATCGAGAAATAAAGCCGCGATTTAAAAGCGCCTTTTAAATTTGACCAAGCGTCAAAACCGTAGTCGGACTAAATTTTTATATTAAAATCCTTTGCGATCTTTGTTTTTAAGTCCGCGCCGATCTTTTTAAACATAGCGTTCATTTTGGCATTTTTGTCCATAAATTTCTCTATTTGCAAATTTGCCTTGTCGCTGTTTTCTTTTATCATCTCGCGAGCTTTTTTCTCCGCGCTATCTTTCGTAAATTGTGCAAGCGCGGTAAATGATTTTACGAGAGTTTCTTTGATCTCATCCTTGGTCTGTGCACCAAAAAGTTCACTTATGATCTGCTCTAAAAATGGCTCTATCTCGCTAAATAGCGCCGAGTTTTGCTTTGCGTTTTGCACTTGTTGGCTCACATGCTCGCCAAAGACGCATTCGTTGCAAAAGTGCTCGCAGTTGTTGATGAGCAGGTTGTATTTTTGCTCGCCTATGCGCGACTTGGCGCAAAGAGCTATATCTACGCCGCTAAAAGGCGCATTTGCGTGCTTTTTTATCTGCAAAATATCGCCGCTAGCAAACTCCTCGAGGCTCGTCATCTCCACTTTTGCTACGTTGCGTTTATCTAGCGGTACGACGTTGCTTAAAATCTCCTCAAAGCAGCTCTTTTCAAAAACTATCCCGCGTGCCAAGCCGTTATAGTGCACGACCATATCATCTCCGACGTAGATGCCGTGATGTTCGTAAAGCTTTATGCCAAGTACCCTTCTGTCTACGAAGATGTGATCGCCTATTTTTGGTAAATTTTGCATATCTCTCTCTATAAAATTTATTAAAAATCGCAATAAAACGACAAATTTAGCCCAAATTTGCTAAATTTAACTTTATTAAAATTTGGATAACTAAGTATAAATTTATAAGGAAAAATATGGACTACATCAAGCTTTTAAAAGATAACGGCCTACTTAGGGTGATCGAGGAGCCAGTAGATATCGACCTAGAGATCGCGCACGCTAGCTACATCGAGGTCAAACGCGAAAACTCACAAGCGCTTCTTTTTACAAACCCAGTCTGCAAAAAAACTGGGCGTAAATTTGCCCCAGTGCTTACAAATATCTACGGCTCAAAGCGCGCTTTAGAGCTTATTTTTGGTCGTGATCCTAACGAGATCGCAGCTGAGATAGAGAGGCTTTTAAAGCCCAAAAAGCCTGAGAATTTCAAAGAAAAGCTTGACTTTTTATCATATCTTTTTAATATGAGAAAAATTTTTACCAAAAGGCTAAAAGGCGAGGGCGAGTGCCAGCAGGTTAAATTTATAGGCGAGCAGGCCGATCTTTTGAGCCTGCCTGCGCTAAAGACGTGGCCGCATGACGGAGGGGCTTTTATCACGATGGGGCAGGTCTATACGCAAAGCCTAGACGGCGCGCTGCAAAATTTAGGCATGTACCGCTTGCAAATTTATGATAAAAACCGTCTTGGCATGCACTGGCAGATACACAAAGATGGCGCAAATTTCTTTCACGAGTATAAGCGCGCGGGTCGTAAGATGCCAGTTTCGGTGGCGATCGGTGGCGATCCACTCTACATCTGGTGCGGTCAGGCACCGCTGCCAAAGGGCGTCTTTGAGCTGCTACTTTACGGCTTCATCCGCAAAGAGCCAGCCAAGCTTGTAAAGTCGCTCACTAATGAAATTTACGTCCCGCACGACGCCGACTACGTGATAGAGGGCTTTGTCGATACGACTAAGAGCGAGCTTGAGGGGCCATTTGGCGATCACACTGGCTTTTACACGCCAGTGGAGCCATTTCCAGTGATGGAGGTCACGGCGATAACGAGCAAGAAAGACCCCGTATTTCATGCGACCGTGGTTGGCAAGCCGCCGCTTGAGGATAAGTATATGGGCTGGGCGACTGAGCGTATCTTCTTGCCACTTTTGCGAACGACCGTACCGGAGCTACTTGACTACAATATGCCTGAAAATGGCGTCTTTCACAACCTTATCCTAGCTAAGATAAATGCTCTTTATCCAGCTCACGCAAAGCAGGCGATGCACGCGTTTTGGGGAGTTGGACAGATGAGCTTTGTAAAGCATGCTATTTTCGTGGGCGTTGAGGGGCCTGCGCTTGAGGACTATGAGAAATTTGCGGACTTTGTGCTTGATAAATTTGGTAGCGAAAGTGTGCTGATAAGCCAAGGCGTGTGCGACCAGCTCGATCACGCCAGTCCAAACTCGTGCTTTGGTGGCAAACTAGGCATCGACGCGACGCAGGACTTTTGTAAATTTAGCCCTGCGGTTTTAAGCGACGATGAGCTCTTGGCTAAATTTCAAAGCGTTTCGCCAAATGTTAAGGAGCTTAGACAGTTTAAAAAGCAGAGTAAAACGCCTATTTGTGTGATTAAATTTGAAAAAGATCGCCCTGCAAAAGAGCTATTTTCTAAGCTTTTGAAATTTAAGGAGTTTTTCAAGCTTCTAGTCGTCGTGGATATGCAAAACTACCTAGAAAATCCATATATGCTGCTTTGGCGCGTGACAAATAACATAGATGCCTTGCGTGATATCTACATAGATGGCGAAAATTTCTGCGTGGATGCGACTAGCAAGAGTGAGCTTGAGGGCTACACGCGTGGCTGGCCTATGCAAACTGACTGTGAACGCGAAGTGGTGGCTGAGCTTGTGAAGCGAGGCGTGGTAAAAGATGAGCCAGAGCTTTTTCATAAATTTGAGATATTTGGGTAGGGTTGTAGCCTTGTGGCTTTGGCACGCTCGTGCGCAAAAGTGGCAAGAAAATGCGCTCAGCTGCCCCCCAACCCATGTAGTTATATTCAAGCGGTTATGCTGGTCGCAGTCGTGTGAAATGCTGGCCCCCTGTTTGCTGGCCGTCTCCATCGCTAAAAATGGCTCGATCGACGCATAAAACCAGCGTGATCGCTCAAGTTTGCTCTTGGCCGTATAGGTAAAGCTTTTGATTGTTAAGCTTTAAATTTGATTTAGCGTTTTGGCTTGATAAAATTGCTTTTAAATTTAAAAGATCGGTTTTTGCACTTAAAAATGGCTTAGTTTAAGGACATTTTTATATCGTAGCATAAAATTTCTTGCCATTTTTATGAAAAATTCTAGTTAAATTTGGTTGGCTTGAAAGTTACCAAAATTTACACCAGCAAACGCAAATTTTTAAATTTAGCACTTCAAATTTCTTAAAATACTAAAAATAATATGCAAAAATTTACGTAAAATAATATGATTTTGCCTTGTGAGAGATAAAATTTGGAGTAAGAGACAAGTGAAAATTAAATTTGATCTGTTGTGATGAGACTAAAAACTTTTAAATTTAAAAAACTAGA
>JAHADO010000130.1 GCA_018375265.1 Campylobacter concisus
TATTTTTTATATAAATTACGCTCACGCTAGGATAAATCAGATCTTTGCAAAGGCTGGAAAAAGCGTTAGTGACGTGATAAACGCGGACTTTGAGTGCCTAGATGAAAATTCTAAAAATTTACTTTTTGAAGCGCTTATCTTGCCTGAAATTTTAGAGGATGCTTTTGCTTCAAGGCAGCTTCAAAAAATACCAGACTATCTAAAGTCACTAGCTGCTAGCTTTCATAAATTTTATAATGAAAACCGCGTAGTTGGCAATGAAAATGAAGATAGCTTGCTAAAAGTCTTTGCAGTCGTTGCTGTCTCAATAAAAACAGCATTTAATATAATGGGAATCACAGCTAAAGATAGGATGTAACTTTATTAATTGCTAGATAATTTTAGTCAAAAATGGATATGCGGTTTTGACTAAATACCTCTTTTTTCAAATATAATTGCAATAGTTTTTGCTATGATCTTTATCTCCAGCCAAAGTGACCAGTGCTTTATGTAGTAAAGATCATACATCAGTTTTTGTTTGGCGTCGTGTGTGTTTGCGCCGTAAGGGTAGTTTACCTGTGCCCAGCCAGTGATGCCTGGGCGGACGATGTGGCGTTCATTGTAGTAAGGGATCTCTTTTTCAAAGAAATTTATCCAGTATCTTCGCTCTGGTCTTGGGCCTATTAGGTGCATCTGACCGCGAAGCACATTTAGGCACTGCGGCACCTCGTCGATGCGAGTTTTACGCATAAATTCGCCAAATTCAAAGACTCTCTCATCATTTTTGCTAGCAAATTTAGCCCCGTCTTTTTCAGCGTCAACCACCATTGAGCGAAATTTGATGCATTCAAATTCCCTGTTGCCCAGCCCGACCCTATTTTGCAAGAAGTAAAGACTGCCAGGGGACTGCTCGTCTATCTTTTTCTTTACGTAAAATTTAAGCACAAAAAGTATCACAAGAAGCAGCGAGCAGCTTACATAGTCGATCACGCGTTTTAAGGCGTATTCAAAGGCATTGTAAGGCTTGATATCGTTTAAAAAGTTTAAATTTTCGCCATTTTCTGGGATGTAGCACTTTTGCAAGTAAATTTCTAAAAAGCTCTCCACATTTAGAAATTTGATCTTTTTATACTTCGTCTTAAACTGCAAAAGCGTGAGAAATCTCACCAGCTTGCTATCGACAGGCTTTTGGGTATTTAGTACTATTAGCCTCTGATCGCCTGATTTTATGAGATTTTCTAGTGCGTTTCGCAGGGCTTTAGCATCGCTATTTTCAGGGGATAAAAAATTCACCTGGCCAAATTTCTTCCTAAGCTTCTCTAGCTCGAGTTTGGTGAAAGTATATTTTTCGCCAAGGATGATCATAGGCCTATCCCTTTATCTTTATTTTAAATTTGCATTATAAAATTCGTCTAATTATACCCAAACGTGCTAATTGCATTTTTAAAAAAAGAGTTAAGGTTAAAATATGTCTCACAAATTTCTCGCTGTCTTGGTTTTAGCGCTCATATGCGGCGTTTCTTTTGCGCTCTCAAACACGGTCTTGGCTAAATTTCACACTAGCCCACTCATCATCTCTATCATTTTAGGTGCCATTTTTGCAAATCTTTTCACCAAACAGACTCAAATTTTAAAAAGTAGTGGCGTCGTAGCGATCGCTGGGAAGCAAATTTTAAGGCTAGGCATCATACTTTTTGGCTTTAACATAAGCCTTGGCGAGATCGCAAGTGTCGGCACTCTAGGCGTGATATATGCGGCTTTTATGGTATTTGCGACCTTTTGCTTTGCACTTTTTGCCGCTAAAGCTTTGGGGCTTAGCAAGGATAGCGCCGTGCTCATTGGCTCAGGGGCTAGCATATGCGGCGCAGCTGCTGTTATGGCTACTCAAAATGAGATAAAAGCAGACGCAAACAAGCTTGCTATCGCCATTTGCACGGTGGTGCTCTTTGGAACGATTGGCATGTTTATCTATCCATTTATCGCTAAATTTCTAGCTCTCACGCCACACCAAACTGGCTTTTTTATCGGCGGCTCGCTTCACGAGGTAGCCCATGTAGTGGCAGCTTCAGCAGCATTTGATAGCACAGCAAGTAGCACTGCCCTCATCATAAAAATGCTTCGCGTCATCATGTTAGTGCCATTTTTGTTTTTGCTAAATTTCTTAAATTTAAGCCAAAATAGTGGCGGCTCAAAGCTAAAGAGCATACCATGGTTTGCGTTATTTTTCTTAGTGGCGATCTGCGTTAGATCTTTGCCATTTTTCCCTGAAAATTTGGTGCAAATTTTAAAGCTAGCCGCTAGTATCTGCCTTTGCGTCGCGATGTGTGCTTTGGGATTTGGGATAGATAGGAGTATATTTAAAGCGACGGGCAAAAAGCCATTTTTGCTAGCATTTTTTATATTTTT
Source organism: Campylobacter concisus (assembly GCA_018375265.1). GTDB lineage: Bacteria > Campylobacterota > Campylobacteria > Campylobacterales > Campylobacteraceae > Campylobacter_A > Campylobacter_A concisus_AB. The sequence continues at coordinate 2,386 of JAHADO010000130.1, forward strand.
ATGGCTTATTTGCTCTTCACTTGTTTTTGTTAAGACTCTTTGCTAGTTTTTAGTTTTTGTAAAAACTCTTCGATGTTGTATTTTGCCCTGTAAGCTGGGCTTAAAAGATGTATCAAAATGTCGCCAAGGTCCATCACGATCCAATCAGGCGAGCTCTCAGTGCCTATAAATTTCTCCCCATGAGGCTTAAGCTCCTCTTTTAGATCCTCAGCCAGCGAGTAAGCGTGCCTCTCGCCAAGCGTAGTAGCGATAACTACGGCCTTTACGAAATAATCATCCCCGCTCATATCAAACACTTGTATCTCTTCAGCCTTTTTTGCGTCTAAAACCTTAACTATACTTTCGGTGCGCTCTTGCATCGATCTCTCTTGCATCTTTAATCCTTGGTAAAAATTTATAATCTCATCTTTTATCTCGCTAGGCAGCTCATCAAGCCCCTTTTGATGCCTGATCTGCGACGAGCTAACATCCACGTGCACGTCCATTTTTTGTAAATTTCGCGGAATTTCTATGTGATTGCGCTTAGCGATCACAAACTGCACTAAATTTTTTAGCTCCTCGTAGCCATGCCACTTATCAAGCGTGGCTAGGTGGTCCGCGCCTATTATGAGATAAAATTTCTCTATCTTGAATTTCTCATACAAATACTTAACCGTCTCTATGGTAGGCACTGGGCGAGCTAAATTTATCTCATAGTCTGAGATCTCGACCTTCTCTAGGCCGCCCCAAATTTCTCTTATCCACTTTAGGCGAAGCTCTGGCGGAGCTGAAAATTCGCTCTTAAAGGGACTTATAAAAGTTGGCATGATGATGAGCTTGTCGATGTCAAGGCCGCTTAGTGCCATTTTCACAATGCTATCGTGTCCTAAATGAACCGGATCAAAGCTCCCGCCAAAAAGTGCTAACTTCATCTATTAAAGTGCCTTGTTTATATTTGTTTTAAAATTCTTTTTTGTAGAATTAGGCGTAATTATATCAAAAGGAGCTAAGATGTCAGTTAAAGTAGCAATAAACGGCTTTGGGCGTATCGGTAGGTGTGCTGCTCGTATTATTTTAGAGCGTGATGATGTTGAGCTTGTCGCTATTAACGACACCGCAACAAGGGATATGACGAGGTATTTGCTCAAATACGACAGCGTTCATGGCGAATTTAAGCAAGACGTTAAGGTGATAAGCGACGATTTTATAGAAGTAAATGGCAAAAAGATAAGAGTTTTTTCTACAAGAGATCTAAACGAGCTTAGCTACGCAGACTACGGTGTAGACGTGGTTTTAGAGTGCACGGGCAAGTTTTTAACCACTGAAAAATGTGAGCCATATCTTGCTCGCGGCGTCAAAAAAGTCGTCATGAGCGCTCCCGCAAAAGATGATACTGCTACATTTGTAGTCGGCGTAAATGACGATAAATACGCAGGCGAAGCGATCGTCTCAAACGCAAGCTGCACTACAAACGGCCTAGCTCCAGTGGCAAAAGTCTTAAACGATAAATTTGGCATCGTAAAGGGGCTGATGACCACGATCCACGCCTATACAAACGGCCAGAGCCTAGTTGATGTAAAAGCTAAAGATTTCCGCCGCTCACGCGCAGCAGCGCTAAATATCGGACCTACAACCACCGGAGCTGCAAAAGCGATCGCTAAAGTGCTCCCCGAGCTAAGCGGCAAGCTACACGGCCAAGCAGTGCGCGTGCCGGTCGCTAACGTCTCTATGGTCGATCTAACGGCGGTTTTAAAAAGACCAGCTAGTAAAGATGAGATAAACGAGGCATTTAGAGCGGCTGCGGAGTCAAATTTAAAGGGAATTTTATTCGTCGATGATGACTACAGAGTTAGTAGCGACTTTTGCACAAGCACCTTTAGCAGCATCGTAGCTAGCGACACCACGCAGGTTATCGCTGATGATATGGTGAAGGTCTTTGCGTGGTACGACAACGAGTGGGGCTACTCAACAAGGCTTGTTGATCTTGCTAAGATCGTGGCTACAAAGTAAATTTAAGGGGTGAAAAATGAGTGATATTTTATCGATCAACGACCTTGAGCTTAATGGTGCAAAAGTCTTTATAAGGTGCGATTTTAACGTGCCTATGGACGAGTTTTTAAACATCACTGATGACCGCAGGATCCGCTCAGCGATACCAACTATCCGCTACTGCTTGGATAATGGCTGCAGCGTGGTTTTGGCCAGTCACTTAGGGCGTCCAAAAAACGGCTATGAAGAGAAATTTTCACTTCAAGGCGTGGCTAAGAGGCTATCAAGGCTGCTTGATAGAGAGGTGATATTTGCTGAAGATGTGATCGGAAATGACGCTAAAACAAAGGCTGCAGCTCTAAAGCCAGGCGAAATTTT
>JAHADO010000131.1 GCA_018375265.1 Campylobacter concisus
TGCTCCTCAAGCAAGCGCTCCAGCCGCTCCTCTTTTGCCGTGACCTCTTTTATCTCCTCATCAAGCTTGGTTTGTAAATTTAGCGTCTTAGTGATGATCTCGTTTAAATTCTCTTTATCTTCGCCATAAATTTTCTTTGCCTGCGCCACTAAATTTTGAGATATGCCGTATCTTGCCGCAGTTTCAAAGGCGTAAGACTTGCCGATCGTGCCTTTTAAAAACTCAAATTTAGGCCTTTGAGCCGCCTCGTCGTAAAGTGCCGCCACTAGCTCAACCTCTGGATTTTTAGCTAGCAACATCGCAAGGCGTTTGTGGTGGGTCGTGATGATCATTTTGATATCTTGAGTGATGAGGCGCTCTATCATGACGCCATACAAGCTCGCAGCCTCCTCAAAATCAGTGCCAAGCTCGATCTCGTCGATACCGATGATGATCGATTTTTTAGTAAAAAGCCTTGCAAAGTGCACCATCCTGCCTGCAAAGGTCGAGATGTCGTTTTTCACACTTTGCGGATCTTCTATGATCGCGTCAAATTCTTTAAAAGAGCCGATGCTTGAGCGGTTTGCGTCGATACGCATAGGCAGCAGATACTTTGCAAGCAGCGTAGCTGAGATGATAGATTTTAAAAGCATTGACTTACCGCCAGCATTTACGCCAGTTATTAAAAGCACTTTTTTGCTAAAATCCACGCTCACACTCTTTGGGTTTTTTAGCGCTGGGTGGGCAAATTTCTCAAGTTTGATAACGTGCGAGCTGTTTGGTAAAACAAACTCATAGTCACGTGACCTAGCCAAATTTACGCGCGCTTGATAGGCGTCAAACTGATCAAAAGCGTTATTTATAAATTTCAAAAAGAGTAGGCTCTTGCTCATCTGCAGGCTAAATTTCTTGCAGTGCTCAAAAATGATCTCCTCTTTTCTATCAAGTAGCTCGCTTTGCTCTTTTTTTAGGCGCTCGGTGTTTGCAGGTGCGACGTAGAAGTAGCCGCCTGAGCTTCTAGCGATCACGGTACCTTTTAGGGCGTGATTAAAGCCGCCACGCATCAAAAGTGCCTCTTGCGAGTTGATGTAGTGCGTCTGGGTATCGACTAGATAGGGCGTGATGTGCTTTGAGTAGATGAGCTTTTTAAGCTCAGCGTCGATCTGGCGCTTTTTCTCACTAAATGCCTGCTTTATCGCAGCAAATCTCTCATCCACGCTGTCGCTAAACTCGCCGTTTTCATCAAAGCTGTTTGCCATCTGGCTCATCGCTTCGGGGATTTCAACTTTAGCGATCCACTCGCCAAGCCTGCCTTCAAATTTTTGCTTTTTTAGATATGAAAAATACTTAATGATCTTTGCAAACTCGTAAATTTCGCTGATGTGAAGCACTGCTTGCTTGCTAAGTCTCATAAGCGCATCATCAAGCTCTTTTATCTCGTCAGGTGCCTTAAAATCATACTTTGAAAGCTCGTTTATATTTTCAAAGTGGATTTTACTGTCGCCTTGTAAAAATAGCGGTTTTTGCCTTGCTAAAAAGGAGTTAAATTTATCCAGATACTCGCCCAGATCGAGCTTTGCAAATATATCGTTCATTGCTCGCAACTTTTTATCGGCACGATAACGCCTGAGAGATCGCTAAATTCTCGTTTTGGTAAAAATGACGCCGTGCCAAATTCGTAGTTAAATTTCTCAGCGCTCACGTTGTATTCGCCACATTTTAGTGTTTTGCCCTGCTTAAAGTCAGTCACTAGCTTTGAGATAGCATCCTCGTTTTTTGATAAATTCTCTTCGTAAAAATAGACGCAAACAAGGATAGCTACAAGCACCGCGCTAACGAGCGCTTTTACGCCTTTACTGATCTTTTCATCTTTTATCGCCCAGATCGCTCCAAAAAGTAGCATCACGACAGCGATTATTATCAAATTTCTTACCATTTCACGCCTTTATACTTTGCGATGAGCTCTTTGTAAAGCTCAGCATGAGGCTTGATCTTTTCTAAAATTTCAGCCCCAACCTCGCTGATATCTTGCTTTTCAACCAGCAAGCAAACGGCCAGATAGGGGGCATTTGGCAGCATCTCTTTTATCTGGGCGCTACTTAGCTTTTGCGACCTTGCAAGGGCTATCAAGATATCTTTTTTGCCTAAATTTATAAGGCTAGAAATTTCATCCTCGCTTAGCTCTTTTTCTTTTATCTCTTTTAAAATTTCATTTTCATCTTGAGGCTTGAAAGTGCTTAAATCCATTAATATCCACCTCTTAGCTGCACGCTGATATCACCCGCTCCAAAGCCAACTACGATGCCGTCACTTAGGCGGTTTTTCACGCCAAATTCATCTGTAAATTCTATCCCCTCTTCAACCCTCTCGACCTTGTCGGTAAAGATCGGGTTATACTCGCTAAATTCGCTCTTCATATCAACTTCGATAGGATTTTCTCCGGCTGCATAAACTGGCAAGATAACAAGCTCATCGACACCTTTAAAGCACTCTTTAAAACCAGGTAAATTTGTGCTAAGCCTTGTGTAGCGGTGTGGCTGAAATATCGCTGTGACGCTGTTTATACCCAAAATTTTGGCGTATTCAAAGACTGATTTTAGCGTCGCTTTTATCTCGGTTGGATGGTGCGCGTAGTCGTCTATTAGGACGAAATTTTTGTTTGCGCTAAGTATGTCAAAACGCTTTTTGATGCCTTTAAAATTTAATAAATTTTCTCTTATATCTTTAAGCGGCGTCTCATGCATCGCAGCAAGGATAGCCAAAGATGCGTCTATAGCGATGTGCTCGCCCATGCCAAAGGCTTCAAATTTGCCTAAATTTTTAAGGTTAAAGCTGGTGTATGGCTGATAGTCTCTTACCACCATCGTTAGCTCCGTGATATCACTGCTTGGATAAAGCCTGATCGCATCAAGCTTAAGAGTGCTTAAAAACTCGTCCTCAGCGTTTATCACTCTAACCTTTGCGCGCTCCAAAAAGCCCTTGTATGCTGCGTAAAATTTAGCTAGATCGTAGTCGTAGTGCTCCATGTGCTCTGGCTCTGCGTTTGTGACGATGGCTAGATATGGGTTTGAGTTTAGAAAGCTAGAATCGCTCTCATCGGCCTCAAATACGACGTTGTCGCTTTTAGCATAGCGCATATTTGAGCCAAACTGCTTTGAGATGGCGCCAATGATGACTGAGCCTTCTATTAGGCTTGCTAGCATCGCTGAAGTGGTACTTTTGCCGTGCGCGCCAGCAACTGCAAAAACGCACTTATCTTCAAGCACATAAGGCAAAATTTCTTTTCTTGAAAAGCACTTTATGCCCTTGTTTCTGGCCTCGACTAGCTCGATGTTGTCCTCTTTTATCGCGGCTGAATAAACCACGAAGTCTTGGTCTTTTATCGCCTCTTTGCAGTGCGGCGTGATGACCTCGATGCCTTCATCTTTTAGCTCAAGCGTCGTCTTGCTCTCTTTGATGTCGCTACCGCTTATCTTGTGGCCTTTTTCGTGTAAAAACCTAGCGATGGCTGAGATGCCGATGCCACCGATGCCTATGAAATGGACTTTTCTGATCTCGTTGTTTAGCTCTTGCAAATTTTATCCTTAAGTTTTTCGTGATTTTAACAAAAACTACTAAATTTAAGGCTGAAAATGGCTTTTATTTGCTTAAGCTAAAGCTTTCATCTATCAGGTCAAAAACGGTTTTTTGTGAGATTTTGGAGTTTAAATTTACACTTATCCAGTGCTTTTTATTCATGTGATATGCTTTAAAAATTTGCCTCTCATCAACTAGCACCATGGCTAGATCTGGATTACATTTTAGATTTAAAACTTCGATCATCTCGTCACTTTCAAGACCAAGCTTGCTTGCACTTATCTGCATAAGCAGCGCAAACCACTTCTCGTTTTTCTTGTGACGAAAGACACTAAATTTTGGATATTTTGGGAAAATTTGCTCACCTAAAATGTCAAATTTCTCTTTTATATATTTCTCTATCTCGCTTCGTTTCAAATTTCACTCCGAAAAGGGCTAAAATTTACAAATTGTAAATTCATGCGGTGCGAAGCACTGAAGCATGCACCTCTAACGTCGTAAGGGTTGGGGGTTGTTAAGGGGGAAGGGCACGACTTCGTAATTCAAGTCCCTTCCCCCTTATATCGAATTTACTTTAGAGTTTTAAGCAAGAAAGTAAGTTTAGATATTCTCCCCAGCTATCATGCCAAATGTTAAGCAGTCAAGTATCGCGCAGCTACCAAGCCTGCTAGCTCCGTGCGTGCCGCCAGTGACCTCTCCAGCAGCATAAAGTCCCTTGATCGGCTCATCGTCGATGTTTAGCACCTGAGCTTTGGTGTTGATCTTCACGCCGCCCATTGTGTGGTGAAGCTTTGGAGCGCCGCGCATAGCGTAAAATGGGGCTTGTGAGACGGTTAGCCCATCAGTTAGCTTGATTGGCTTATCAAAATCATCATCCTTGCCTTTTTTAACAAATTCGTTGTATCTCTCAACCGTTTTTTCTAGCTCGCCAGCTGGCATTTTGTAGTATTTAGCAAGGTCTGCTAGCGTGTCAAATTTCATTATGACGCCGTTTTTCATAGGATTTGCAAGGTCGCTCTCGACTAGCTTTGCAGCAGCTACAGAGTCGCATAAATTTATAGGATAGCTGTCGTTTTTAGCATCAATTATCCTAAACATAGCATCAGCTCTTATCTTGCGGTCAGCAAGCTCGTTCATATAGCGTTTGCCGGTCTTTGGATCGACTGAGAT
>JAHADO010000132.1 GCA_018375265.1 Campylobacter concisus
AGTTTATCCTCGCTAAAAAAGACAAACTCTATCACCAAAACTACTGTGGCTGCGTCTTTGCGCTAAAAAAACAGCGCGACTCGCAAAATTTACCTCAAAGTGAGCTAATGAGCGAGCTGCACGCAAGGGCGCTTTATGGCAGCATAGAAGCTAGACTTGAGCTTTACAAAAAGGTGCGCCTTTGCGAGGCGAGAGGTGAGAAATTTCACCTTTTTAGAAGGCGGTTTTTAAACTACAGACTTTTGCGCGCAAGCGTAAAATTTCAAAGCGCCGTGGTGCCAAGCTACTTTGTGCTCTACTCTGGCTTTAAAAGAGAGAATTTAAAGCTTATTGTGGAGCGTGACTGCGAAATAGACGATGAGCTGAAAGAGAGTGTCGTTTTGATGAGCATAGAGCGCTTTAATAAATTTACAAATAGCAAATTTAAAAGCGTTGATGAGCTTTGTAAAAGGCCGCTTGAGCTTGGTGCTGAGATGAAATTTCGTAGGCAGATATGCGGGGAGTTTTCACAAAATCCTATCATCATCTTAGACGAGGTCAAAAAGGGCAGCTACGAAATTTACGCAAAGGCTGTTTTTTACAACGACAGCGAAGAAATTTTGGTTTTAGAGGGCTAAATTTAGACCCATCAAGGCTAAATTTCAGAGATTTTAAAAGAGGCTAATAATTTTTTTCTTAGTATAAATTTGTTACAATCTGCCAAAATTTACATTACTAAGGCTAAAACGTGATAGACGTCGTAGAAATTCAAAAAATTCTCCCACATAGATTTCCATTTTTGCTTATCGATAGAGTTGTCGAGCTAGAGCCTGCAAAAAACATCGTCGTTTATAAAAATGTAACCATTGGCGAGCCGATATTTCAGGGGCACTTCCCAGGTCACCCGATCTATCCTGGCGTGATGATCATCGAGGGCATGGCGCAAGCTGGCGGCGTGCTAGCGTTTAAGAGTATGAGCGACGAGCATCAAGCTGGCATCGAGAACAAAGTGGTCTATTTTATGAGCATTGACGGAGCGAAATTTCGCCATCCAGTCCGTCCTGGAGATAGGCTAGAGTATAGATTAAATGTATTAAAACACAAAGGTAATATCTGGGTGCTTGAGGGCAAGGCATACGTCGATGATGTGCTATGCGCCGAGGCTGAACTAAAAGCGATGATAGTCGATAAATAGGCTTTTGCTTAAAAAAGAGAGACAATGAAAAATATCCACCAAACAGCAGTTATAGAAGATGGAGCGATCATTGGAGATGACGCAAATATCGAGGCTTACGCATTTGTAAGTAAAGATGCAGTCCTTGGCAACAACGTCACGATAAAACAAGGCGCAAGGGTGCTTGGCAAGACGAGGATCGGCGATAACTCTCGTGTATTTAGCTACGCGATCGTGGGCGACATCCCGCAAGATATCAGCTATAAAGATGAGGTCGATACTGGCGTCATCATCGGCGAGCACGCAACTATACGTGAGTTTTGCACGATAAACTCAGGCACGCACAAGGGCGATGGTATAACAAGGATCGGCGATAACGCCTTTATCATGGCATATTCTCACATCGCACACGACTGCATAATAGGCAGCAACGTCATTTTGGCAAATAATGCAACTCTGGCAGGCCACGTCGAACTTGGCGACTACGCTGTTGTGGGCGGTCTTACACCTATTCATCAGTTTGTTAGAGTGGGTGAGAGCTGCATGGTCGCAGGGGCTAGTGCGCTTAGCCAAGATGTAGTGCCATTTTGCCTAGCTGAGGGCAACAGAGCCTATATAAGAAGCTTAAATTTAGTTGGCATTAGGCGTAGATTTGACAAAGAGCAGGTTGAAGAGCTTGTTCGAGCTTATAAATTTTTGTTTAATCAAGGCATCAGCCTAAAAGATCAAGCAAATGAGCTGATCGCAAAAACCAGCGACGAAAATGTTAAAAAAATGTGTAAATTTATATTAGAAACGACAAGAGGAATTCCGCTTGCAAAAGGAAGAGATTAATGGCTAGAAAGTGTAATTTTTGTGGCGAGGCTGAGTCTGCTGAGAGAAGATTATTAGCAGATATCGAAGGAAACGCCTATATATGCGAGTACTGTATAGCAGCAGCATACGATATGATACATGGTGATACGAGTGTAGAAGAGAGCAAAAACGAAGAGGCGATAGAGTATCAAAAGCTCACACCAAAGGAGCTAAAAGCGGTACTTGATAACTACGTGATCGGTCAAGATAGGGCTAAAAAGGTCTTTAGCGTCGGCGTATATAACCACTATAAGAGAATTTTTAAACAAAGCGACATCAAAGACGACACCGAAATTTCAAAGTCAAACATCTTGCTTGTTGGTCCAACTGGTAGCGGCAAGACCTTGATGGCTCAGACTTTGGCGAGATTTCTTGACGTGCCTATCGCGATTTGCGATGCAACAAGCCTAACTGAGGCTGGATATGTCGGCGAGGACGTTGAAAATATCCTCACAAGGCTCTTGCAAGCTGCAAATGGCGACGTGAAAAAGGCGGAGCAGGGCATTGTATTTGTCGATGAGATCGATAAGATCGCTAGAATGAGCGAAAACAGAAGCATTACAAGGGATGTCTCAGGCGAGGGCGTGCAGCAAGCGCTTTTAAAGATCATCGAAGGTAGCGTCGTAAATATACCACCAAAAGGCGGCAGAAAGCATCCAAATCAAGACTTCATCCAGATAGATACGACAAATATCTTATTTGTTTGCGGTGGTGCATTTGACGGACTTCTTGACATCATCGAGCGCAGAGTTGGTAAAAACGTACTTGGCTTTAACCAAGAAAAACGTGGCAAAAACGAAAAAGAGAATTTACTAAGCCTGCTTGAGCCAGACGATCTTGTAAAATATGGCCTCATCCCAGAGCTCATCGGCAGACTTCACGTGGTGGCTACTTTAAATGAGATAACAAAAGAGGATATGGTTAAAATTTTGACCGAGCCAAAAAATGCGATATTAAAACAATATCAAAAGCTCTGTGCGATCGATGGCGCTACGCTTAAATTTGATGATGAGGCACTTGAAGAGATAGCGAGCCTTGCTATCGAGCGAAAGACTGGAGCAAGAGGGCTTAGAAGCATAATGGAAGAGCTCATGACAGATATAATGTATGATCTGCCAGAGCTAAAAGACTACGATATCGTGATCTCAAAAGAGACGGTAAAAGATAAGGCAAAGCCGATTTTGGTAAAGCACAATAAATTAACAGCGTAAAGGAAATAGATGTTTTTAGATCAGGTTATAGGTTTTTTCTCTAGTGATATGGGTATAGATTTAGGTACGGCAAACACTTTGGTTTTGGTAAAAGATAAGGGAATAATCATAAATGAACCATCAGTTGTTGCAGTAAGACGTGAAAAATATGGAAAACAAAAAATTCTAGCAGTCGGCCACGCTGCAAAAGAGATGGTGGGAAAAACTCCTGGCGACATCGAGGCGATAAGACCGATGAGAGATGGTGTTATCGCGGACTTTGACATGACGGAGAGGATGATACGCTATTTTATAGAAAAGACTCATAGAAGGAAAAATTTCTTACGCCCAAGGATCATCATCTCAGTTCCTTATGGACTTACTCAGGTTGAGAGAAAGGCTGTTAGAGAGAGCGCGCTAAGCGCTGGTGCTAGAGAGGTATTTTTGATAGAAGAGCCTATGGCAGCAGCTATTGGTGCAAATTTACCAGTTCGCGAGCCACAAGGCAACCTTGTAGTTGATATCGGCGGTGGTACGACTGAGATCGGTGTCGTCTCACTTGGCGGTCTGGTAATATCAAAATCTATCCGCACAGCTGGTGATAAGATAGATAGCAGCATAGTTAATTACATAAAAGAAAAATACAACTTACTAATAGGTGAGAGAACAGGCGAGGAGATAAAGATCGCTGTGGGCTCTGCTGTGCAGCTTGAAAAAGAGCTAAGCGTAGTGGTAAAAGGACGCGATCAAGTGAGCGGTCTTTTAAGCAGGGTTGAGCTAACAAGCGAGGATGTGAGAGAGGCGATGAGAGAGCCGCTAAAAGAGATCGCAGACGCGCTAAAAACTGTGCTTGAGATGATGCCGCCTGATCTTGCTGGCGATATCGTCGAGACTGGTATCGTGCTAACTGGCGGTGGAGCGCTCATTAGAGGGCTTGACAAGTTCTTATCTGATATCGTTAAGCTTCCAGTGTTTGTAGCTGATGAGCCGCTTCTTGCTGTTGCTAGAGGCACAGGCAAGGCACTTCAAGAGATCGGACTTTTACAACAGCTAACAAATGAAGAGTAAGATTGTTCTTTTTGTTTTTATAGCGTTGCTTGCTGGCGCCTCGATGTTTAAGGGCGAAATTTTAAGCAACATCTCTATTAAATTCAGCAACTACGCTATAAATTCATACGACAATTTTGCTAAAAGCGTGAAAGATTATATAAACGAATATTTTAGGCAGGCTAGCGAGATAGAAAAACTAAGAGCGCAAAACAAAGAGCTAGAGCGCTCAGCCACGCTTCTATCTACTTTTGCAAACGAGCTAAATCAAATTTTAAAAGATAAAAACTCAACTGCCTACGCCCCAGCCGTAAAGCTAGTAAAAGGGCTTAGTTACGTGCATATCGGGGATTATAATAAAATTTGGATAAGCGAGTTTGAAGGATACGACCCAAATAAAATTTATGGGCTCATCTATCAAGGAAGCAGCGCTGGCATCGTCATCGCAAAAGATGGCAAGCCGCTAGCAT
>JAHADO010000133.1 GCA_018375265.1 Campylobacter concisus
ACAAAAAGGCTATTTGACACATTGCTTGATGAGAGCAAAAAAGTATCTTACTACGCATAAATTTAGAGCTTTTGGCTCTAAATTTTAACTAGCGCCTCTCTTTGATAAAAGAGGTGCGACAAGACTATCACGAAATAAAGCTGAAAAAATAATCCAACAAGCGGCACAAGCGAGATGAGATAAAACAAAAATACAAAAGCTACAAATTTTATCCCGCCACCTTCAAGCAGTGCTAGCTCAAATTTATCGCTATCAAGCGTGTTTGAGCCAACGTCTATTAGCAAAAGTTTATAGTAGATGTAAAAAAACGGCACGTTGATGATGAAGAAATTTAAAACTGGCACAAACAAAAGTGGCAGGCAAACGAGCAAGATCCCAAGAAATTTCACGATCTCAACCATCATCACCTTTAGCACTCTAGCCGTGCTAGCCTCATTTTTAAGCACGTAGTTGTAGTGCCTTTTGTTTATCTCCTTAGCCACAACTGGCGTTAAAAAGCCAGCTACGATTAGAGCGATCACGATGCTAATAATGATCGTTAAAAAGGTGCTTAAAACGTAAAAAAGTATGCTAACTATCCACTTTGTGGCGCTAAAGCTTAAAATTTTAATAACTATAAAAGATAGCGTCGAGTTTGTCTCTAAAAAGGCGAAATTTTCGTTTTTAGCGCCGTCACTTAAAAAGTCAAATATCTCGCCACCTCCCCAGATGCTTAGCCAAGCTAGGCAAAGTATGCTAAGAAAAAGTGGCAAGATAGATAGCGTTATAAATTTGGCTGTAAAAAAGTCTTTAAAGCCAAGACGAAGAAGATTTATCATTTTACCTTTTTATACTCGCGCTCAAGTGCAGCGTAAATTTCATCTATCTTACTAACGCCGTTTGATAAAATTTCGCTCATTACTTCGTTATCTTCGCGTCCGTTCCAAATTTTCTTATAGCTGCCCTCTTTGTAGCCGTTGTTTTGGCGAAAGCGATTTAGTACGTTTTTAGCGATGTAGCACTCATAAAGCGAGTATAAATTTACGCCACATTTTAAAGACATTGAGAAATAAATTTTAAAGATATCAAAGATGTCATAGTCAAAGCCACTACACTCATGTATAAGCATCTCAACGTCGTTCATGATCTCATAAATGCTCTCATCTTCGACCTTTAATGGCTCTTTGCAATAGTCACTAAAGCCACTTGACTGGCAGATATCATCAGCTAATGCCTCAACATCACCAAGCTGCTTTGCCTTGTAAATTTGTAGTGCTAGGCTCATTATAAAGTGCCAGATATCGACAACCTCGATGCGTAAATTTTGCTCATCAGTCTTAGCATCTATGCTCTTCCAGTGCTTCCAAGCAAAGCTATCAATGAGCTCAGCGCACTCCATATATATGCAGCGCCTCCAGCTTATGAGTTTATTTTTATTTGTATAGCCATTTTCCCAACCAAGCCCGTTTGTCTCGTCATTTAGGCTTTGTTGCATCTTTAACATCTCTAAAACAATAGTTCTTTCATCCATTTTTAAACCTTTTAAATTTTAAATGATTATAACAAAAAACAATTAATGCTTAAGCGACAAGCTTGACCCAAATCATCTTAATGCAAGCTTACAAGATGTAAAATCACCCAAAATTTCAAAGGAGAAAAGATGAGAGAGAAAGATCTAGTAGTTTGCAACGTTTGCGGACTAAAAAGCAGCGATGATAAAAATGCAGTTTTCATCCACGCTCACAAAAACGGCGAAGAGGTTGATATCTGCACAAGCTGTATCCCAAGCGTGATACATGGCTCAGGCATGGTTGTAAAATCAAACGAAGAGATAAAGGCTGAAATTTAAATATCAGCCACCATGTGAGAATTCTGCCTTAAAGAATTCTCAAACTCCTCCGCACTCATCGGACGAGATAAGAAATATCCTTGCATTTCATTACAATTAAGCTCTTTTAAAAGCTCTTTTATCTCGTGGCTTTCAACGCCTTTTGCTGTTACTTTTAGCTTCATTGATTTTGCTATATTTATGATAGCAGCGACTACTTGCATATCTTTTTTATTTATCACAGACTGAGCGACAAAGTCATTTGCTATCTTTATGCGGTCGATCTTATACTTTCTGATATAGACAAACGACGTATATCCAGATCCAAAGTCATCTATACAAACATCTATGCTATTTTTCTCCAAAAGTGAGAAAATTTTATCAAGCGTCTCTTGGTCGTTTTTCCAGATATCTTCGCTAAATTCAAGCTCAAACTGCTTTGGATTTAGATGGTGCGAGTTTAAAGTTAGCATAAATTCATTTACAAATTTTTCAGATGTGCTTTGAATTTGCGCTACGTTTATGCTTATTTTTGGCACTTTTAGCTTTTTGTTTTGCCACCTTACGGCTTGCTCTACTGTTTTTGAGACAGCAAGCGTGCAGATGTCATTTAAGATGTCGCTATTTAAGCTAGCTATATCCATGAACTCGCCAGCCTCTTTTTGCCCATACTCTTTTGACTGCCATCTAAGTAGCGCTTCTACGCAGATGATCTTTAAATTTTTAATGTCATAGATTGGCTGAAAATATACCTCAAAATCCTCTTGTAAATTTGCTTTTTTAAGAGCTATCTCTATGTTTGAGCTTTGTTGTATCTCGCTATCTATCTCATTATTATAAACCATCGGGTTTTTAGCTGGGTTTTGCTTAGCGTAATACATCGCCATATCGGCTTTTTTGATGATATTTCTAGGATCGCTGATGTTATCTCTTGTGACAACGTGGATACCAACGACGCTCTTAATCGCAAAGTGATACTTATCTATTTGCAAAGGTTTTTCTATCGTATCTCTTAGCTCCATACCAAGCTTCATACGCTTAGTGTGGCTATTTTCTTCCATTTTTGAAAGCACGATAAACTCATCAGCGCCGATCCTTGCGGTGACCTCTTGTCTATTGCACGCTTCACGTATGCGCTTTGCTACCGCTTTTAAAATTTTATCGCCAACCTCATGTCCGTAAGAGGTATTTATATTTTTAAAGCGACTTATATTTATATAATAAACTGCGATCTCTTGCTTCTCGCCCAAAACGCTACACATACCTTTAAGTTCATTTAACAATGAGTCTCTGTTGCCAAGAGAGGTTAGATAGTCTTTTTCAGATACGCCCTCTAAACTTAAATTTATCATCTCAAGTTCGTTTGTCTTTAGGTGCTTCTCTTTGTTTTTAGCATCATGTAAATTTTGCTCTGCGTTATATATCTCTTCGCTTTGATCAAGCACCTTCATAAAATAGCTAATGACCGCTCCAGCTACAATAACAAAAATTATAAGTAGATCGACATAAGATGAGAGGTTGGCTTTTATAAGTATTAGTGCAGCTGAGATGATAGGCACGAGCTTGGATGTTGTTTTTATGCCAACATCTGCTGCGCTTATACGCTTGTTGTCGCCCCTTAAGTAAAAAGCTCCAAGCATCAAGAGGAAAAATGGCACAAGGTAGATAGAGTGCAGAGTAAAGTCATGCCCTTTGTTTATAAGCTCATTATAAAAAACATATAAATTTAATAGCGTAAAAATCGCACTTGCGATTATCAAGAAAAAGCCGCTATGTCTAATGTAAAGATGGTTGCTATTAAAAATTTCACTAAGAGCGATGAATAAAATAGACAAATTTACAAAAATAGCAATGCTAGCAGCAAGCTCGCTAGGGCTTTTAGGATGGATCAATATATTAAAATCGCCCATATCACCAA
Source organism: Campylobacter concisus (assembly GCA_018375265.1). GTDB lineage: Bacteria > Campylobacterota > Campylobacteria > Campylobacterales > Campylobacteraceae > Campylobacter_A > Campylobacter_A concisus_AB. The sequence continues at coordinate 3,726 of JAHADO010000133.1, forward strand.
CAATGCAATAAGCAAGCGTGAAAACTAGCAAAAGCACATTAAAGCTATCGGCTAGAACTAGGATCTTTTTATCGCTAGCTATAAATTTGACCACAAAAAATATACCAACAGCGGCCAATAGTAAAAACATAGGGAGCAGATAAAAAAAATGAAGATAAGAAATTTGCTCTTTGCTTCTTAAAAGAAAGTCTTCATTGACGCTTCTAATGGCATCAATAATAGTCCAAAGAAAGACCCCAAAGCATGCAGCAAGCCAGTGCATAGCTTTAAGCTTTGATCTGTTCATAGAGATGTAGATACCAAGAACTACAAGACCAAAGCCCAAAAATATCAACAAATTTTCAAAAATTTTATAGTTTAAAATGCCGGCAAACTGAGAAAATATAAAAAGAGCTATAACGGCATAGAAAATTTGTTTTTGTCTTAGGATAAGTGACGAATTTGACGTAAAAAAAATGTTTCTCTCCATTGTTTATTCTGTTTCAAACCTTATTTTTAGTTATAATTTTGCAAATTTTTCTTTAAGGTTAATCATGAAATGTAATATCGTCTTATCTGGAGAAAATTTAATAGACTACCAAGCATTTAATCTATTTTTCTCAAAAAAGGCTAGAAAACAGTATTTTATAAATGTTTTTATGATTTTTACGGAGGCCATTATAGCCGGCTTTGTCGCTGATATGCTTTTAAAAACCAAAATTTTTACTATTATTGGCACCATTTTTGCTATCTTTTGGATCATTTTTTATCCAATTTTTTTAAAAAATAGACGAAGAGTGGCACTAAAAAGCTTAGAAATTTCAGACTTTAAAAAAGAGATGACCTTTGAAGTAAATGAGAAAAATTTGGCATTTTACGAAAATGAACCGAAAGAAAATGAAATTTTTGACATAAAAGATGTAAGTGAAATTTATGAGCTTAAAAATATCTTTATCATCTTTTTCCTTACTTATAGTTATA
>JAHADO010000134.1 GCA_018375265.1 Campylobacter concisus
TGCCCATACGCCAGATGGCATAGAAAAGGTGCTAAACTCGCTTAGACATCTAAATTTGATCGCAGTCTTTGGCGCAGGTGGCGACAGAGATAGGACAAAGCGCCCTAAAATGGGAGCGATAGCCCAAAAATACGCGAGAATTTGCATAGTCACAAGTGACAATCCAAGAAGCGAAGAGCCAGAGAGCATAATCGATGAAATTTGCGCTGGCATGAGCCAAAATGAAAATTTGATACGAAACGCCAACCGCAAAGAGGCGATCGCGCTAGCCATTAGCAAGCTAGAACCTGGCTGGGCGCTTGTCATACTTGGCAAAGGCGACGAGCCATATCAGGAGATAAAGGGCGTCAAGCACCCATTTAGCGACAAAGAAGTAGTAAAAGAGCTTTTAAAGAGGTAAAAATGAATATAGAAATTTTAGCTAGTAAGATCCACAGGGCCGTCGTAACAGACGCGAATTTAAACTATGTTGGCTCGATCAGCATCGGCGAGGAGCTTATAAAAGCTGCAAATTTGATAGAAAATCAAAAAGTTGAAATTTTAGACGTAAATAATGGCGAGAGATTTGCCACCTACGTGATAAAGGGCAAAAAAGGTGAAATTTGCCTAAACGGTGCGGCTGCTAGAAAAGTCTGCGTAGGAGACGTAGTCATCATCGTGGCTTACGCTAGCATGAAATTTAAAAAAGCTAAGAAATTTAAGCCAACCATCGTGCATGTAAATAACAAAAACGAGATCATAAAGGAGTAGGCGATGTTTGAGGGGTTTGACTTTTCAAAGATGGGGCAGATGCTTGAGGATGTGCAAAAGCAAGCCAAGCAGATGGAAGAAGAGAGCAAAAATAAAGAATTTGGAGCAAAAAGTGGCGGCGGACTGGTAAGCGTGAGAGCAAATGGAAGCGGCGAGATACTTGATATCAGTATAGATGATAGCTTGCTTGAAGATAAAGAGAGTATGCAAATTTTACTAATAAGCGCCGTAAATGACGTGTTAAAATCAGTTGAAGCTGATAAGAAAAACACCGCTTCAAGGATGCTTGGCGGCCTTGCTTCGATGGGGATAAAATGAGACTAAAATATAAATTTGCCCTTGCTTTTTTGCTATCAGCGCTTTGCTTAAATGCTGATCCTAGACCTACGCAAGAGGACTTTAACGCCTGCTTTGAAAAGAACAAAAACTCAATCGTCTCAGTTAATAAACACTTTGGCGTGGCTATCACTAAAAATTTGATCGCAGTGCCAAAAAGCGAGGGAGCGCCACTTGGCGAATATGTCAAATTTGACCCATATTTGCAGCTCTTTTTGGTCCGCTCTAGCAAGGAGCTAAGCCCTGTTGTGATGGCTGATGAGACCAACGAGGAGCGTATCAAAAAGAGCACTTGGGTTGGCATCTTAAACGACTCTAATAACACCGTCATGGGTCACATCAAGTCTTTGGGGCAAAATTTAGGCGACTTTGACACGCTAAGCTTCGAGTATAACGCAACTGGCGAGATAAACACGCCTTGTTGCAAGATGATAGGCATAGCTGTTGGAGCTGATAAATTTATACCAAATCGCTATCTAAAGCACTTTGTGTCTTACGATGACGTTTATTACGGCGATATCGGCGTGAAATTCTTGCAAAAAGATGATAAATTTTTTGTGGGTCTTGTTGATCCACTGGGTCGCGGCAAGATGATGATGGTAGATGATGAGCTTGTTAGTGTAAATGGCATCAAGCCAAAGAGCCTAAGAGAGCTAAATGAGATGGTGCTTTTTGCTCCAAAGGGCGCAAAACTGGATATCATCGTGAAGCGTGATAGGCAAGAGCTACTCTTTCAAGTGCCAGTAAGCGGGGATGTGAAATTTAACCAAAGCCTTGATATTGACGCCCCTTCAAGCCTTGATCTGCCAAATTTAAATGTCATGCCAAAGTCGCCTGAGAGCTTGCTGGATGATAAAGGTTTGGTGGATTAGGGTATCACGGTCGATAAAAATTTAGTCGTTTCTAAGGTCGAGCCAAAGTCAAATGCAGAAATTTTTGGCATCAAGATAGGCGATAAAATTTTAGGCTACAACAAAGAGAGCGTAAGCAACCGCGAGGAGCTTTTAGAAAAGATAAGCGACCTGCAAAATTTCGTGCTTTTATTTACTAGAAATGACTTTCAGTTCTTTGCAAGAGTGCCAAAATGAGCCTACTTGAGGACTTTGTAAAATTTCTAAATGCAAATTTGCCAAAGGCGCCTAGCTTTCATCCTTACTACGATGAGGCGCTTGGTGTTATGCTAAAGGCTGGAGGCAAGCACTTTAGGGCGCTTTTGCTTCTTGGTGTGGTCGAAAACGTCGATAAAAGCCTCACGCAAAAGGCGATGAGAGTGGCTTTGGGGCTTGAGATGATGCACACTTACTCGCTCATTCACGATGATCTTCCTTCGATGGATAACGCAAGCCTAAGACGCGGCACGCCAACGCTTCACGTAACATACGACGAAACGACCGCGATACTTGTAGGAGATGCGCTAAATACGCATGCTTTTTATGAAATTTCACGTGCTGAGTTGCCAGCTGACACTCGTATAAAGTGCGTGGAAATTTTAAGCCAAAATGCTGGAGTTAGCGGCATGGTGCTAGGGCAGGCGCTTGATTGTTTTTTTGAAAATACAAACAAAGAGGACATCAAAAGAGCAAAGGCTAAATTTGGTCTCTCTGGCAAGATGTTAAGCCTTGATGAGCTAGTCTTTTTACACATCCACAAAACCGCAAAGCTCATCGCTGCAAGCCTAAAAATGGGCGCTGTGATAGTAAATTTAGACGAAAAAGAGTGCGAGAAAATTTATGATATCGGCCTAAAGCTTGGGCTTGCTTTTCAGATACAAGACGATATCATCGATCTTACAAGCGACGAAGCGGCCGCTGGAAAGCCCGTGCATAACGACCTAGCTAAAAACTCATTTACAAATTTACTTGGTCTATCTGGTGCAAAAAAGAAAAAAGATGAGCTTATTTGCGAGATAGAAGAGGCGCTAAAGCAGATAGATGCAAATATCGCAAGGATGATCTTAGAGCTTACAGACAAGCATCTAAGATAGTGCATAAATTTCGTAAATTTATATCACTTTTTAGACATTTTGGGCAAAAATGCAAGGCAAGTTTTAATCACTTTTTTGTATAATCTGACGCAATAAAAGGAGATCATATGCTAAAAAAACAAGCCGATACTATAAGATTTTTGTGCGCTGATATGGTGCAAAACGCTAACAGCGGACACCCAGGTGCTCCTATGGGCCTAGCTGATATCATGGTGGTTTTAAGCAACTTTTTAAAACACAACCCTAAAAATCCAAAATGGCTAAACAGAGATAGGCTCGTTTTTAGCGGTGGTCACGCATCAAGCTTGGTCTATAGCTTCTTGCATCTAAGCGGCTACGATCTAAGCCTAGATGAGCTTAAGAAATTTCGCCAACTTGGCTCAAACACCCCAGGACACCCAGAAATTCACACTCCAGGCGTTGAGATGGCTACTGGCCCGCTTGGTCAAGGCGTAGCAAATGCAGTTGGTCTAGCCATGGCAGAAAAATACGCTGCAAACGTGCTAAATGAGCCAGATAATAAAATAATCGATCATAAAATTTACTGTCTTTGTGGTGACGGCGATCTTGAAGAGGGCATAAGCTACGAGGCATGTTCGATCGCAGGAAATTTAAGACTAGACAACCTTGTGCTAATCTACGACTCAAACAACATCACGATCGAGGGCGATACAGCGATCGCATTTAGCGAGGACGTCAAGGCAAGATTTGAGGCGCAGGGCTGGGAGGTCGCACGCATCGACGGACACGACTACAACCAGATCGAATTTGCACTTGAGCAAGCAAGCGAGAAAGAGTCGCCATATCTCATCATCGCAAACACACACATAGCACGCGGCGCAATGGAGCTTGAAGGCAGCCACCATAGCCACGGCGCACCGCTTGGCGAGGAGATCATCAAGAAGGCAAAGGCCGCAGCTGGCTTTGACCCTGAGAAGAAATTTGCTATCGATGAGGACGTGCTTTTAAGATTTAGAGGTGCAGTTGAAAAGGGCGATCTTGAAGAGGCGATGTGGAACAAAAAGGTTGAGGCACTAAGCATTGAAGGCAAAAATTTATTAAATTCACTTCTTAATCCAGACTTTAGCAAGATCGAATTTCCAGACTTTAGCGATAAAAAGCTAGCCACAAGAGATACAAACCACGTTATTTTAAATGAGATAGCGAAAAAACTCCCTGGCTTTATCGGTGGTAGCGCTGACCTTGCTCCGTCAAACAAGACTGAGCTAAAGGGCATGGGCGATTTCCCAAATGGCAAAAATATCCACTACGGCATCAGAGAGCACGCCATGGCAGCTATCAACAACGGCATCGCCAGATACGGCCTTTTCTTGCCATTTTCAGCGACATTTTTCATCTTCAGCGACTATCTAAAGCCAAGTGCGAGGATAGCAGCGCTAATGGCCATCAAGCACTTTTTTGTCTTCACACATGATAGCATCGGCGTTGGCGAAGATGGACCCACACACCAGCCCATCGAGCATCTTGCTTCTTACCGTGCGATTCCAAATCTTGCAGTGATTCGGCCTGCGGA
>JAHADO010000135.1 GCA_018375265.1 Campylobacter concisus
CTCATCAATGATGCTTTTTAAAGGGCTTGAGCATATAAATTTAGCCTTTAGTATCATCCAAACAGTCTGGATCATATTTGTCATCGGAGCTCTAGCGTATCTTGCAAGCCTTGCTATCATAAATGTCATGAGCAAAAACGATAGCGAAAAGAGCATCAATAGAATTTTCTCATGGTTTCAAATTTTTACCGCTTCATCTTTTGCTTTTTCACATGGCGCAAACGACATCGCAAACGCAGTTGGACCATTTGCAGCTGTGCTTGACGTGCTAAAAACTGGCTCTATAAACGAAAGCTCACCGATCCCAAGCATCGCAATGGTAACTTTTGGCATCTCGCTTGTCGTTGGACTTTGGTTTTTAGGCAAAGAGGTGATCACAACTATTGGCTCAAAACTAGCCGAAATTTTACCTACGACTGGCTTTAGCGCGGAGCTTGCCTCAAGTATCGTCATACTTCTAGCTACAAAGCTTGGCATACCAGTTAGCTCGACACATATCCTAATAGGCGCGGTTTTGGGCATTGGTATCGTAAATAAAAATGCAAACTGGAAAATGGTAAGACCTATCATCCTAGCTTGGCTCATCACGCTTCCAGCAGCTGCAATATCATCAGCTATATTTTATTTTGCTCTTGCTAAATTTCTAGGCGTTTAGAAAAACACTTTGCTTGTAAATTTAAAATTTGCAAGCAAATTTCATTTAAACTAAAATTTCTAATTTCTACGGATAAAAACTATCAGAAAAATAAAATTTTACTTACATTATTTAATAGATTAATTTATTAAAGATTAATCAATTTAGGCTAAAATACGACCATTTCAACAAAAGGACAGCTATGAAAAAAGATGTAAAAAAAGTTGTTTTAGCATACTCAGGCGGACTTGACACAAGTATTATTTTAAAGTGGCTTCAAGACGAATACAAATGCGAAGTAGTCACATTTACAGCTGACATCGGACAAGGCGAAGAGCTAGAGCCTGCACGCAAAAAAGCCCTAGCGCTTGGTGTAAAACCTGAAAATATTTTTATAGAAGACTTAAGAGAAGAATTTGTACGTGATTATGTATTTCCAATGTTTAGAGCAAACGCAGTCTATGAGGGCGAATATCTGCTTGGCACATCAATCGCGCGCCCACTAATCGCAAAACGCCAAAGCGAGATCGCAAGACTTGTTGGCGCTGATGGTGTGAGCCACGGAGCAACAGGCAAAGGCAACGACCAAGTTCGCTTTGAGCTTGGCTACTACGCACTTGGTGACAACCTAACTATCATCGCTCCATGGCGCGAGTGGGATCTAAACAGCCGTGAAAAACTTTTGGCATACGCTGAGAAAAACGGCATAGATATCACCAAAAAACCAGGCAAAAGCCCATACTCAATGGACGCAAATTTACTTCACATAAGCTATGAGGGTCTAGTGCTTGAAGACCCAAGTCACGCACCAGAAGATGATATGTGGAGATGGACAGTAAGCCCAAAAGATGCTCCAGATAAGAGCGAGATCATCGAGATTGGCTATGAAAAAGGCGATCCAGTGAGCATAAACGGCAAAAAGATGAACCCAGCTGAAATTTTAACCGAGCTAAACCGCCTTGGCGCAAAACACGGCATCGGCAGACTTGACATCGTAGAAAACCGCTCAGTTGGTATGAAGAGTCGCGGCTGCTACGAAACTCCTGGCGGCACGATAATGCTAAAAGCTCACAGAGCGATCGAGAGCATCACACTTGACCGCGGTGCAGCTCACTTAAAAGATGAGATCATGCCAAAATATGCCGAGCTAATTTACAACGGCTACTGGTGGTCACCTGAGCGAAATATGCTCCAAGCGCTCATCGACAAAAGCCAAGAGCACGTAAATGGCTCTGTTAAAGTTGAGCTTTACAAAGGCAATGTGACTATCCTTGGCAGAAGCAGTAAAAATGATAATCTATTTAGCGAGGCATACTGCACATTTGAAGAAGATAGCGTTTATGATCAAAAAGATGCAGCTGGATTTATCAAACTAAATGCGCTTCGTTTCATCATCGCACGCAAAAATGGGCGAAAATTTGACTAAAAATAAAATTTAAAAGGATAAAAATGAAAGTATTATTAATAAAAGATGTAAAAGCACTTGGCAAAGCTGGCGAGATAAAAGAAGTAAAAGACGGCTATGGCAACAACTTCTTAATCGGTAAAGGCTTTGCAAAAGCAGCCACTCCAGATGTCCTTCGTCAATACGAAGCGGCTCAAAAAAGAAAGGCTGAAGAGCTAAAATATGAGATTTCAAATTTAGAAAAGCTTAAAGAAGAGCTTGCAAAAGTGACAGTCGTCGTCAAGAAAACTCTTGGTGCAAATGGCTCGCTTTTTGGCTCAGTTTCAAAAGAAGAGATCGCAGCAGAGCTTGAAAAGACACATCATTTGGTAGTTGAGAAAAAAGCTATCGATCTGGACACTCACCTAAAAGCAGTTGGTCTTTATGATGTCTCTATAAAGCTTGGACACTCGATAAATGCGACCTTAAAGGTTGATGTGCAAGGAGAGTAGATGTTTCATGCGACAACCATCTTAGCCTACAAAGGCAAAAATAAAGCGGTCATCGGCGGTGATGGACAGGTGAGCTTTGGCAACACCGTCTTAAAGGGCAACGCCGTAAAAATCCGCAAAATTCACAACGGCAAAGTCTTAGCTGGCTTTGCTGGCAGCACTGCTGATGCGTTTAATCTCTTTGACATGTTTGAGAAAAATTTAGAACATACAAAGGGCGATTTGCTAAAGGCAGTGATAGAATTTAGCAAAGAGTGGCGCAAAGACAAGTATCTAAGAAAGCTTGAAGCGATGATGCTTGTGCTTGATAGGGATAAAATTTTCTTACTTAGTGGCACTGGAGATGTTGTTGAGCCAGAAGATGGCAAGATAGCAGCTATTGGAAGTGGCGGCAACTACGCCCTTTCAGCGGCTCGTGCCTTAGATAAATTTGCTGATATCGACGAAGAGGAGCTAGTCAAAGAGAGCCTCAAGATCGCCGGCGAAATTTGCATCTATACAAATACAAACATCAAAACTTATGTTTTAGAATAAGAGAGAAAATGAACTTAACACCAAGAGAAATTGTTAAATTTTTAGATGACTATGTGATCGGTCAAAAGGACGCCAAAAAGATCATAGCGATCGCACTTCGCAACCGCTACCGCCGCATGAAGCTTGAAAAGAGCTTGCAAGATGACATCATGCCAAAAAATATCTTGATGATCGGCTCAACTGGCGTTGGTAAAACCGAGATCGCAAGGCGTCTTTCAAAGATGATGGGGCTGCCATTTATAAAGGTCGAGGCTAGCAAATATACCGAGGTTGGCTTTGTCGGTCGTGACGTTGAAAGCATGGTAAGAGACCTTGCTATGGCTTCATATAATCTCGTAAAAAACGAGCAAAGCGAGAAAAATCAAGACAAGATAAATGCCTACATCGAAGAAAAGATCGTCTCAAAGCTACTTCCGCCACTTCCAAAAGGTGCTAGCGAAGAGAAACAAGCAGAGTACGCTAAGAGCTATGACAAGATGCTAAATAGGCTAAGAAATGGCGAGCTTGATGAGCTAAGTATCGAGATCGAGGTGCAGCAAAACCCACTTGAAGCTGGCTCAAACGTGCCACCTGACATGGCTCAGATGCAAGAGAGCTTTATCAAGATAATTGGCATCGGTGGCAAGAACATCAAAAAAGAGATGAAGGTAAAAGACGCTAAAAAAGCCCTTCAAAGCGAAGCAAATGATAAAATTTTAGACCTTGAGAGCGTAAAAACAGAGGCTTTAAGAAGAGCTGAAAACGAAGGCATCATCTTTATAGATGAGATCGATAAAGTAGCTGTTGGCTCAGGTAGCTCAAATAGGCAAGATCCTAGCAAAGAAGGCGTGCAAAGAGACTTGCTACCTATCGTTGAGGGCTCAAATGTTAATACTAAATTTGGAAATTTAAAGACAGATCACATTTTATTTATCGCAGCTGGCGCCTTTCACATAAGCAAGCCAAGTGATCTCATCCCTGAGCTTCAAGGCCGTTTTCCACTAAGAGTCGAACTTGATAGCCTTGATGAGGACGCGCTTTATCAAATTTTAACCCAGCCAAAAAATTCGCTTTTAAAACAATATATCGCACTTCTTTCAACTGAAAATGTCGAGCTAGAATTTGACGATGAAGCGATAAAAGAGATAGCTAGGATAGCTCACGCAGCAAATGAAAAGATGGAAGACATCGGTGCTAGACGCCTTCACACGGTGATCGAGCGCGTGATAGAAGATATCAGCTTTGAGGCTAGCGAAAAGAGCGGCGAGAAGATAAATGTGACAAAAGAGCTTGTAAAAGAGCGCCTAAAAGACGTGGTTGAGGATCAAGATCTAGCGAGGTACATACTTTGAAATCAGGCTTTGTTAGCATCATAGGACGCACAAATGCTGGCAAAAGCTCGTTTTTAAATGCTTTATTAAACGAAAAGATCGCCATTGTCTCGCACAAGCAAAATGCAACTCGCAGAAAGATAAATGGCATCGTGATGAACGGCGAAGATCAGATCATCTTCACCGACACACCAGGGCTTCACGAGAGCAACAAGGCGAT
>JAHADO010000136.1 GCA_018375265.1 Campylobacter concisus
GCATCATTAACAGGAACCTGAGTGTCCTTTGTGCCAGAGAACCAGATACCAGCCTCTGGGTCGAGCTTGGACTCATCAACGGTGCCGTCAGCAGCAATAGCCGCATCGTTAGTATTGGTCTTCTCAGAGTGCTTGATATCAGCAGAGTTGAAACCACCATTAGCATCGGTAACGATATAGTGAGTCTCACCAGTGGTCTGAGATGTTACCTTGAAGAGAGCCTTGTTGACACGAGTCTGAGTGTTCTCAATAGCCTTGACGAACTTAAAGTCGCCACGCATGATTTGCTCAGGCTGCTCTGCTTTGAGGTTGTTAATAACAGATTCAACCGTGCCGTTAGGTTTAATTTGCTGAACGTTAAGCTCGTTGTTCTCAGGAAGAAGATAACCCTTTGGTGCCTTTGTCTCAATGACGGTTACGGTTCCAAGTGGAAGAGTTGCTCCACCGTTTGCGGAAGTATAGAGTTCATCACCACTGACGAGGTATTTCTCTGGGTCACTTAGGGTTGTGAAGCCTTTCTCGTTGGTTTTAACAGTCCAGGAGCGAGTTGGCTGTGCTGGAAGGTTATCTTTTGTGTAATAACCAGCATAGTAGTTAATTTTGAACTCTGCGCCCGCAAGGGTTGCACCGCCCGCTGCGGTATTTGTATCAGTCTCAGCATTTTTCTTTTGAATCAGAATGAACTGTGGGTCGTTCTGAGGAACATCTTTTACTGCAAGCTCAACGGCTTTGCCGTTGACGGTTACTGGGTACTCTTTAGGGTCAAGGGCATAACCTTTAGGTGCGGTTGTCTCTTTGACCTTGTAGTCACCCTTTTTGACGCCTTTCAGCTCGCCTTTACCTTCTGCGTTTGTGGTAATGGTACCAACTGTTGCACCGTTAGCATCGGTGACCGTATAGACAGCGCCTTCGAGAGAGTAGCACTCAGTGTTGCCGTCAGTTATTGTTGGGTTTGCTGAAGTCTTGACGAGAGAAATAGAGCCAACGCTGTTCATGAAGGTCATCGCCTGCTTGTTATTAGTAGGAATGAACGCCATAGCGGAACCTAGTGGAACAGCTGGGTCGGATGCAGTGTTGTCTGCAAAGGCAGATGCTTGAGCATAAATTGTTTTAGCTGCAGCAAGTGCTGTTGCATGAGAGCCATTTCCAGAGTATGGAATGTTAGGGGAATTAATGTTGCCCCAACGGATACCCCAGATAGCGAACTGTGCTGCTGCCTGAAGGTCAGAACCGGTTACGCCAGCCCAAGACTTGTTGTCTTGGATGTAGGTTGTTGCGTAATAGGTGATATAATCAATCATAGCACGGTCGTGGTCATTGTAGGTGTGACCATTGACGGTTGAAAGATTAGTCATATCGGTAACAGTACCTGCATTATCAGCTGCGGTTGCATGAATCTGATTCTCAGGGTCTGCACAGAACATAGGAACGCCAGTGGATGCAGTCCACAGATGGATACCGTGTTTTGTGATATAGTTGCTGTCTTGTGCAACAGTTACGGTATCACCGTCAGCAGCATATGCTGTTGTTGCGGCACCACCCATAAGTGTTGCAAGTGCTTGAGAAGCGACGAGTGTTGCCACGAGAACAACATCTTTTATGCGCTTACCAAGCGATTTTGCTTGTGTAGTCATATATGACTCCTTTACTAACTTGTTTCGTATTATTGGAATACGATGAGTACGATACAAGCTATACTATAACATATCTATTTTGATTTGTCAAGTGTTATTTGAGAAAAATTTTAATTTTTCAAAAAAAAAAAATTACTCTACTAGTTTTTATGCTAGTAGAGTAATAGTGTTAGTACTGAGGTTTATTCCCAGTGACCTTGTTCTGGGTGATGAACAGTAATGTAGTCATCAACAACAGAATATGAAAGTTTTGTGTTACCAGCCTGCAGTTGTTGCATTGCATAGGCGTTTAGGCTATCTTTGTCATAGAAAGTATGACCGTCGGAGGTGACATAATGATAACCATTTGGAACTTGTTCATCCCACGCATACACGTCTACAACGTAGTGCTTCTCTCGCTGTGCAGGTTGAGAAGGAGCAGAGTAGGAACTAGAGCTGTTGCTGCTTGATGGAGTTGCAGGGGCAGAGTAGCTTGGCTCTGGAGCGTTTTGTGCTACGGTTTCAGCTTTCTCTGGTGCAGGTGCTTCAGCCTCGGTTGCAGCTTCCTGCTTGGGTGCTGGAGCTGTTGGAGTGATAGCAGTGCCTGCTGGGTCAGTGACTTCTTTGCCGCCAGAAGTTGCAACGTTTGCCTTTTCATCCTCGGCGAGACCGTCATGTGTATCCTCAGACATGATGAAGCCCGTGGACTCATTCAAGACCTTGTCGGTCTTAGGAGCCTCAGCTGGAGCCTCAGCTGGAGTGTCAGCTGTGGTGTCTGCGTCTTCTTTCTTATCAGAGGTAGCATCAGAGGTCTTCTCAGAGTCAGCCTTGGTATCAGAGGTTTCAGCCTCGGTCTTAGTGTCAGCGGTTGGCTGAACCTCGTCCATGTGCTTAGCTTCATCCTCGGTTACCTCAACAGTGACGGTGGATTTGACCTCATCTGGGTTAGTCTCGTCAAGAGGTGTCTGCTTACCAGCGGTAGCTACAGCCTCTGCGGTTGGCTCTTCGCTGACTGCAATCTTAACATTACCCTCTGTGTCGGTGACAACATAGGTGACATCTTTAATGTCTGTATCCTTGTTCTCATCAGCGGAGTCTGTGACCTTAGTCTCAGCAAGACGAGCTGCGAGAGCAGCAGCGCGGCGAGGTGCGTACCAGACATTGTTTGCAGCGGTGTCAGAGGAGGTCTCAGTGACCATAACATGACCGTCTGCAATAGAGACCGATACAGGGTTTGTGGCGGAGACGTCAGTACCTGCAAAGGTAAGGTTAGCGGCAGCCTTGGTAACGTTAGCTGCGGTGAGCTGCTTCATGTTGCGCTGGACATTAGCCTTAGCGACAGTTGCGGGTGCCTCTGGAGTAGTAGCAGGTGTGAAGGCACCATTGGCGTAGGCAAAGCCCGCACCAAGGGCAGCAACGACTGCCAGTGTTGCCCCGCCTGCAATAACTTTCTGCTTTGTGTTCTTAAACATTTGTAAATCCTTTCTATATGTGACTTAACACTGTATGTGTTATTTAGTCCAAGCTTTCTGAATGTAGTTGTTTTGATTGTAATTAGGAAGCATTTTGATTTCACCGTTCAGTTTAGTCTCGTCTACAGTGAGAATTGGAGCGGTGCGAATCTTATGCGTGAAAACGTCGTCGATGTTCGGCGTATTGTATTTTACGTTTTTCATAATTAAGTAAGTCTCCGTTTTCGGAACGTTTATAGTTGTTGCAATTATTGGTGTTGCGTTAAGCATTAGTGTGAGAGCTATACTTGTTGCAACAATTATGTTCTTCAATTTGTTAGTCACGTTAGTGCCTTATCTATTGAATTTGTTTTTATTGCACTTTTTCTCTCGTGCAGGGTTTCCTGCTTTTTGATGTCTTACATTTTTTTTTTCGTTTCGTAGTAACTTTATTTGTTTCATAATAGTTCGTATATGTATTGTAACATGTTGAATTTTGTTTGTCAAGTGTTTTTAACAAAATTTTTAATTTTTTTTTTGTTACAATGCATTTGATACTATAAGCAAATTGATACGAGATTGAACGATGTGAAGAGTTTGCTTTTATTTTTCTTTTACTTGTGACTCTTCACAAGTTCTCTCGTGTGCGACCAAGCACAATTTTTTCATTTGCTATTATTTTGATTTGATATTTGTTAGCGGCAATGTTTGTGATGTTATTATTGACACGTTCTTTGTCGGTGCTTAGTCACAACATAAAGCCGCTATTATTTGTTATAGATTATTTGAGTGAGAGTTATGCTCGAACGGAGGGCACCCTAGGCGAAGCCTTAGGGCAAGTGCCGAAGGCGCGCAGTAAGGGCCTTGAGTGGCTTGCCACGAAAGGTGAGCTGCTTGCAGCGAAGGGTGTCGGCTATGCCGACCGTAACACAGAGGTTGAACGTAGTGAAATCCTCGTGTTGCGTCACCCCCTCTTATGCCCTTTTGTCCTTTTCAGCATACTTCGGAGCATCCCTGCGACGAATTGCTGAGACGCCAGTTGTATTGCGGAGAATCCGCGAGGCACACTATACGAAAATGCAACTTTTAGTTGTCGTAATTTGCGAAACTTTCGCAAATTCAGTGTTTTCGCATATAAAAGCGGGTGCGAAATCGCGATTTTTACGACGGCAAAAATTTATTTTGACGCGCTGTCGTAAAGAGTGAATTGAGCCGCTTTAAGGGTCTTCTGTGTCCGCAAAGTAGTTAAACTTTTGATATGATATTTTGCGGAAATTTAAATACTTTTTGTGTAAATTTGATGATGATTTTTAGCGAAAAATTGCTAAAAATTGATTTAAGAATTTGTGATTTTTGTTATAAAATTGTAGTGAAATTTGCTACAATTTTGAGTTAGTTTTTTACTAAAATTTGTATGATTTTTGGTACAAAAATGACATATTTTTTTACCAAAATTTGATATACTT
>JAHADO010000137.1 GCA_018375265.1 Campylobacter concisus
CCCCTCCATTAGCATGAGCACCCTAAGCCCTTTGTCTTTGACATGATTTTGGAATTTTAAAAGTTCTATCTGAAGCAGTCTTAGCTCTTCTTCGTAGCCAAGTTTATCGCTCTTTTGGTGCTTTTTATCTTTTGACATCATTGCTCCTTTTAAAAATTTCACGCTTTTTCACGATTTTACTATAAAATAGAATAAATTTAAGAATTTAGACTAAAATCATCTCTTTTAATTTAGCAAGGATTAGCATGTTTTTTAAATTTATTTTTTCTCTCATTTTGTTTGCAAGCTCGCTTTTTGCCGAGGTTTTAGACGTCAGCAAGGCATTTGTTTTAAGCCCAAGTATCGATGAACAAGGCGCGGAGATCAAGTTTAAATTTGGCGAAAATATCTATCTTTACAAAGATAGCTTTGAGGTTAAGCTTGGCGAAGAGAAGATAAACAGCCTCTTAAATATGCCAAAGAGCGAAAACACCGGCGAATACGAAATTTACCCAAAAGATTTTTCACTGTTTATCCCATTAAATTTAGTAAAAGAGCATCTTAAAAATGGCAGTGCTAGGCTAAATTTAAACTATCAAGGTTGTGCTAAAAATGGCATTTGCTACCGCCCGCAAACTAAAATTTATGACATATTTGAGAAATTTGGCAAATTTAGCATCATAGCCTTTGAAAAAGAGCAAAAAGACGAAACAAATCCTGAATTTACCGAGCTTTCAGAAGATCAAAGCATCGCAAATGAACTAAGCAGCAAAAACTTTTTCATCTCGCTTGCGACATTTTTTGGCTACGGCCTCTTGCTCTCGCTCACACCTTGCGTCTTTCCGATGATACCGATCTTATCAAGCATCATCGTCTCAAAGGGCGGCAGCCTAAATGCCAAAAAAGGCTTCTTGCTCTCGCTAGTCTATGTCGTCGCGATGAGCCTTGCCTACGCGCTTGCTGGCGTTGGGGCAAGCCTGCTTGGCTTTGGCATCGCAGGGGCACTCCAAAACATCTACGTACTTGGCGCATTTGCGGCCATTTTTGTCATTTTAAGCTTTAGTATGTTTGGCTTTTACGACATCAAACTACCCTCTAAATTTGAAAACCTAATCAGCAAAAAGTCACAAAACAGCTCAGGCCTAATCGGCGTTTTCATCATGGGCTTTGCCTCAGCACTCATCGTCTCGCCTTGCGTGGCAGCACCGCTAGCAGGCGCACTTCTTTACATCGCGCAAAGTGGAGACGCCATTTACGGGGGCATCATGCTCTTTGTCATGGGGCTAGGCATGGGTGTGCCGCTTCTTGTGATAGGGCTAAGCTCTGGCAAGCTCATGCCAAGACCTGGCGGCTGGATGGATGAAATTAAAAAACTCTTTGGCTTTTTGATGCTCATCATGGCTGTTTGGATCCTCGCACGCGTGCTTGGAGCGTTTTTTGAGCTACTAGGTTACGGCATCATAGGCGTCTTTGCGGCCATTTATCTTGGGGCGTTTGAGGCAGCAAATAGCGGCTGGGCTAAATTTAAAAAATCGCTTTGCGTGCTAGTTTTTATCTACTCGCTCATGCTGATAATCGGCGCATTTTTGGGCTCAAAAGACGCGTTTTCGCCGCTTTCTGGGCTAAATTTAGCCAAAAACGAGAGCGAGCTAAATTTCAAACAAGCTAGAAATTTAAACGAGCTAAATGAGATGATAAAAAGCTCAAGCAAGCCAGTACTTGTGGACTTCTACGCCGACTGGTGCGCGAGCTGCAAAGAGATAGAGCACATCACTTTTAAAGACGCCGGTGCGAAAAATGCTTTGGCAAAATTTACGCTTATTCGCATCGACGTGACAAGTGGCGGGGCGCAAAATGATGATATGTTAAGAAATTTTGGACTCATCGATCCGCCTGCACTTCTACTTTTTAAAGGTGGCGAAGAGCAAAAATCACTTAGAACGATCGGCTTTATAAATGCTAAAAATTTTATAGCAAAGCTTGAGAAAATTTAGATATTAATAGCAAATTTGGCTGGAATTTTTAAATTTATCAGCCAAATTTCTCTAGGTTTTGCATAGCTTGCAACTAACTAGAAAAGTAGCAAAGAAGTAAATTTGATCTACCAAATTTATATCGTGCGGTGATGTGAGTAAAATCGCAAAGTTTCAGTAAATTTAGTTTAATTCTAGGATTGTAAAGCAACTAAAATTTAATCAAATTTCGCTCAATCTCACATCCAATAAGACCAAAAACAAAAAACTTTAGCCAAACTTGCGGTCATCTTAAATTTTATCAAATTTTAAAACATGCCAACAAATAGAAATAGAAGCTAAATTTAGCTTAGCACCAAGGCAGTAGCGCAACTAAAATTTAATCAAATTTTGCGCCAAATCACGCACAGACAAGACCGTAATGCAAGTTAAATTTGCAATTGTCTTAAATTTAAAACATCTCAGCAAATAGACAAAATTATTCAAATAAATTTAAAAATATGAAGTTCGCAGTAAATTTAACCAATAACAGGGCTAAATTGAGTAAGAGCACAAAATCAAAGGCAAAAAATCAGCCAAACCATTACCTAAATTTATAAAAATTTAGATTTTGCTCTGCCGCAGTAAAACGCCCAAACAGAGCAAATTTAGGCTTATTTGCCAAATTTAGCTAGCGCTCTTTGGTAGTCCTCTTCGCTATCGATACCGACACTTTGGCTCTCAACCTCCAGCATCGCTATCTTTTTGCCATTTTCTAGGGCGCGTAGCTGCTCGAGTTTCTCGGTATTTTCAAGGCTTGAAGGCATGAGCGCGCAAAACTCTTTTAGGCTCTTTACGCTGTATCCGTAGATGCCAAGATGCGCCTTGTAGCTTTTACACTCGCTTCTGTTAAATGGTATCCTTGATCTTGAAAAATAAAGTGCATAGCCCTCAAAATCAGTCACCACTTTGACTAAATTTTTATCATCCGCAAACTCATCGTCCATCTTTTTATAGCAAGAAAACATAAATGCTTTTTGCCTATTCTGCTCGCAAAATGCCCTAAATTTAGCGATATTTTCAGGCTCGATAAATGGCTCATCAGCCTGAACATTTATGATGATCTCACTCCCATTTAGCCCCAAAATTTGCGCCGCTTCGTTTATCCTGTCAGTGCCACTTTGATGATCTTTGCTAGTTAGCACCGCTTTTATGCCGTGAGCCTTAGCGATCTCCAGCACGCTTGGCTCGTCCACAGCAACCGCCACATCGTCCACACCGCTTACTCTAAGAGCCGTCGCCACAAACATCGGCACGCCGTTTATCTCTTTTAAAATTTTATTACTAAACCTTGTTGAGGCAAGGCGGGCTGGGATGATTATCATCGCTCGATCCATTCTAGGACGCACTTTTCGATCTCGTCCTCTTTTATAATATTTTTGTGTAAAATTTTTGCACTAAATAGCGAATTTATCGAGCTTGGCACGCTGTCATTTAAGATTTTAGCAGTCTTTGCCAGCGCATCTTTTTCATCTTTTGTATCTTTTATCTGGCACGCCTTGATCATGCTTGGCGTAAATTTCACCCAGTGCGCGGTCGATGTGATGACGCTTACTCGTCCAGCATCCACCATTTTAAAGCAAGTAGCCGTATGCGGATCGATCGCGTAGCCGTCCTTTGCAAGCTTTGCAATATATGCCTCGCACTCCTTATCATCGCACCAGCTAGCCTCAAAGTCCTCTTTTAGCGCTTCAAGCTCTTGTTTGCTAAGCTTATAAAATTTATTTTTAGCAAGGCTTTGCATGAGCTCATTTGTTCGCTCGCTGCCAAATTTATCAAATAGCAAGCGCTCAACGTTTGAGCTGATCAAAATGTCCATAGCTGGGCTTATCGTCTTAACCAGCTTTTTATCTCTTAGGTCATAAACGCCAGTGGTGAAAAACTGCGTCAAGATGTTGTTTGCGTTTGAGGCGATCTTGATCTTGCCGATCTTTGCGCCCATTTTTTTAGCGTAATATGCTCCAAGTGCGTTGCCGAAATTTCCGCTTGGCACGATGATGTCAAAGCTCTCGTTTGCCTTAAGCGCCTTTTGTTTTAGCAAATTTGCGTAGGCGTAGGCGTGGTAGATGATCTGAAAGAGAATTCTTCCAAAATTTACCGAGTTTGCCGCACTTAGTTTAAGACGCTTTTTCTTAAGCTCGGCCTTAAATTTATCATTTGCAAGCAGTGTTTTTAGCGCCCTTTGAGCGTCGTCAAAGTCACCTTTTATGCCAAAAACCTTTAAATTTTCACCCTGCATGGTCTGCATCTGAAGCTTTTGCACCTCGCTCGTACCGCCGTCTGGATAGAGGCAGACAACCTTGATATTTTCATCGTTTGCAAAGGTTTGAAGTGTCGCAGGGCCCGTATCACCGCTAGTTGCGCACATGATAAGGTATTTTTCGCCTCGCTCTTTTGCTAGCTGGCTAAGTAGCGAGCCAAAAGGCTGAAGCGCCATATCCTTAAATGCCCTAGTTGGGCCGTGATAGAGCTCATTTACGTATAAATTTTTATCTATTTTTTTAAAAATGACTGGGTGTTTT
>JAHADO010000138.1 GCA_018375265.1 Campylobacter concisus
AACTTTGCCATATAACCTCTATCAAAAAGAGCGTGGGGCAAGTTGGTCAAAATATATGTAAGGAGAAATAATGGAAAACGAAGAGTTAAAAGATATACTTTTAGAAAAAGATGATGAGGCAAAGGGCGCAAAACTAAAGAAACTTCTTATGTTTATAGCAGCTCTTGTTATACTTTTTTTAATCATCATCGTAGCCATGAAGCTTATAAACTCAAGCGACTCAACACAAGCACAAAATGAAGCCGACTCAAGATTAGTTCTGCCTCCAGTGCCAGCAGAGCAACCAGTCGATACGCAGGTGCCTGCACAAGATACAAATTCAGATGTTAAAAAAGGCGATACTCAGCTTTTCGAGCAAGTGCCTATCGTGCCTGAAAACAAACAACAAGATGATTTTGAAGATATGATCAAAAAGCTAAAAGATAAAGAAGGCGCAAAATCAGCTCCTAAAACTGAAGAGCCAAAAGAGGTGGTAAAAGCTGTCGAGCATCCAGCTGAAGCGCCTAAAAAAGCTGAGACAAAGGTAGAGGCTCCAGCCAAAAAAGCTGAAACAAAAAGCGAAGCTAAAGCAGATAAAAAGCCTGAAGCAAAGCCAGCTAAAACTGAGGCAAAAGCAGATAAAAAAGCTGAAACTAAAGCTGAGAAAAAACCTGAAACAAAGGTAGAAAAAAAAGCTGAAGCTCCTGCAAAAGCAGAGAAAGTAGAGAAAAAAGCTGAAACTCCAGCAAAAGCTGAGAGCGTCGCAAAAGGCTCTTATGTTCAAGTATTTGCAACTTGTAAATTTAACCCATATGCCGAATACATGAAAAAAATAGCAGCCAAAGGCTATAGCTACAAAACTATAAAAGCTGGCGAGCTAACTAAAATTTTAGTTGGTCCGTTTGATGAAAAAGGGCTACAAAAAGCTGTAAATGACATAAGAAAAGATGTCAATAAAGACGCTTTTGTCTTTAGAGCAAAATGAAAACCTTCGCAGTTTTTGGAGATCCGATAGCTCACTCGGTATCTCCAAGACTACACAACAAAGCCATTGCCGATCTAGCTCTTGATGCCCTATATACTAGGGTCTTGCTAAAAGATGGCAATGAGCTAATCAATAAATTTAAATCCCTAAAACTAAACGGCGCAAATGTCACGCTCCCGCATAAAGAATTTGCTCTAAATTTAGCTGATGAGGCCTCAGAAGCAGCCCAAAAAATAGGCTCTGCAAACACTTTGGTGCTAAAAAATGAGAAAATTTATGCCTACAACACTGACGCACCTGGCTTTTTAAAAGCGATATCAAATTTCAAAGAGGCAAAAAGCGCCATCATCCTTGGAGCTGGAGGCACCGCAAATGCCCTAGCCTACGCACTTAGATCGCAAAACATAGATGTTTGCATACTAAATAGAAGCAAGGCAAGACTTGATAAATTTAAAGATCACTATGAGTGCTTTAGCTGGGATGACTATAAAGAGCATAAATTTGATCTAGTAGTAAATTCAACCTCAGCAGGGCTAAAAGATGACCTTTTGCCAGCACCAAAAGAGATTTTAGATGGCATTTTAAAAAGCGCTAAATTTGCATTTGATGTTATTTACGGCAAGCAAACGCCATTTTTAAAAGAGGCAAAAAGGCAAAATTTAGCATGCAAAGATGGAGCTGATATGCTCTTGTATCAAGCGGTTTTAGCGTTAAATTTATTTTACAATGGCAGCCTTGATGAGAAAAAGATAGAAATTTCTATGCGAGAGGCTCTTAGTTTATAGAGCTCTTGCAAGAGTGCATTAAACAAAATGAAAAAATTATCAAGCTTAATAAGCCAAGCTCTAAAGCTTAGCGATATAAATTTTAACTCCTTTAGCCACTCTAAAAACTGGATAGGCTTTTTTGAGATAGAGGATGAAAACTGGGCTTCTGGCGTAAATACTGCACTAAAGCTATTTGATAAATATTTTAATAAATTTAAAAAAGAAGCATTTGTCATAAGCGCCTTAAACTACGACAATACTAACTTGAGCGATTAAGCGCTTGAAATAAAACATTTGCACGATAAATTTAAAAAGCTAGGCATTTTACAAGAGCCAAATGAGTACTTTGATCTTGGTTTAAATGGTGAAATTTTGCTGCCTGCCATCTACCTTAGGTAGGATAGATACTTTAAAATTTGATGAGATCAAATATCTAGCCAAACCACTCATGCTCTATACACACTCCTTAAATGAGTGGTGCTTTTTCATCTTTTCAAGCCTAAATTTAGCTGTATCTACATGATGAGAGAGGTTTTGGATGCATAGGACTAAATGACGATACAAAAATGGATTAAATTTTCTAGAGTTTTGTAAAAGAGCAAATAAATTTTAAAATCAAATAAAACTAAAAGCCTCCCTTGCCGAAGCAAAGGAGGAAAAAATTTACTTTTCAAACGCTTTTTGCAAGCTAAATGGAAACGCTTGATAGCCCATAGCATTTGTCATCTTTATCTCTATACTTGGCTCTTTTGCGCCCCACTCAAACTCATCGATGTGCGGGCTAGGAAGTCCTACTGGGCGACCTTTTGCGATGTCAAACTGCATGCCAGCAACGGCTGAATAGACCATCACGCTATCAAGGTCATCTTGATACTGCGTAAGGCTAGTAACCGAGCTATACCACTCTTTACCGCGCTCTTTGCCGTACTCCCAGATCTGCTCAACGGTCTTTTTGTTCTCATCGATCTTATAAACGACCGCGCGAGAATACTTCATGCCAGCGATGGCTGGTTGCTCCATGCCCCTCGTGTCGCCGTTGTCAAAGACACTTAGATAAATTTCGCCTTTTTTAGACTTGCTATCTATCCTAAATGCCGTGTGCTGCGTCCATTGCCAGTCAAAGCCACCTTTGTCGCTCTCGTATCCTGGGCATTTTGAGTACTCATCTTCGCAGACGATCTTGTTGCCTTTGCTATCAACTGGCTGAAGAAGTTTATCTTTAAATTTATCACTCCAGCCCTTGTGAGCGCCCATGATCCATTTTACTTGTTTGTCACGGCCGATCTTGATAACTGCGTCTTGGTGGCGGCTTGAGATGATGATGCTATCATCGCTTGGGTCATAATCCACACTATTTACGTGCGCCCAGTTGCGTCCTGGACCAGCGCCAACTATGTCGCCCCATTTATCGTGCGTATCCATAGACTGAAGCTCATCAGAGCTTGCTGTGTGGCCTGCTTTTTTAGCGTCTATGTTTAAGCAAACTGCGCCTTGATCAAGCGTTTTTAGCACGATGTCGCGGTAAGGATCTAAAATTTCATATAGTCTAAAGTCATCAACTACGTTGCCGTCGCGGTCAAGCTCAACGATGACGTCACGCACTGTTCTTACGTTTTTGCCATCAGCCCTTTTGTAGTCGGCATTTGCCACGCGCAAGAAGTAGTGCCAGTTTTGTGCTACATCCATTGAGTGAGAGAAGTCGTTGTAGCTAGCTGGTAGCTCGCGGTTGAAAATTTCTCTACCCATGATGTCGTATTTTGCGTATCTTTGGCCATATCCCCAAGTCATCGCGCCGTCATCATTTTGCTTAAAGCCCATCATAACGCCAGCGTGAAATGGCTGTTTTAGATCATAAATTTTACTTGGCTCAAGATACCATCTAACCTCGCCTTTTGTATCAAGGATGAAGTTATTTGGGCTGTAGTTCCACTCGATCGCACCGCCAGCTGGGTTGTTCCAAACGACTTTTGTGCCCTTGCCTGTTTTATTTACAAAATTATTTACATAGTAGAGGCGGTTTGCAAATTTAGCGCTCGCTGGCTTAGTAACCTCGATCTTGTCAAATAGCGCACCCTTTTGATTTGGCGTGCCAGCGCTCTCTAGGTAGATAGCTGGAGCGTAAATTTTATAGCTCTCTTTTATATGCTCAGTCTTGCCCTTGTAGCTCTTGTCATACTCGACTTCAACGGTGTTTTGATAGTCAGGATACATGCCAAAAACTGGGATGCCGCCATGTGTGCGAAGATGCTTGTCAGCCACTTTGTAGCTTATCACCTGACCGCCTTGTTTTGGCACGATAGTGACCTTAGCGTTGCTTAGTGTGTAGCCGCCATTTTTGATGACTGCTGTAAGTGGCGCTGTGTCGTATGGATTTACCACTACTTCGCCGATAGCTCCAGTGATAGCGTAGTCAAGTTTAGCCCCGCTTGGACCGCCTATCGCAAAAGCGCTCGAGCAAAGCACAGAGGCTAGTGCAACACAACTCAAAGTCTTTTTCATAACATCTCCTTTAGATAAATTTTATAAACTCTACTCATAAAGCTTATAAAATTTAGAAAAAGCCTTGGCAAAAACCAAGGCTTAAATCAGTAAAAGGAATAACAAAAATGATTTGCTTTGTGTGTAATTGTAGTAAATCTTTATAACATAAATTTCACGCTAAAGTTAATACTAGCTTAAAATTTAAAAATATATTTAAAATTTATTAAATAGCGTATTCAACCTCGTTATCTTCGCCATTTATAAGGTCAAAAATTTTAGCTTTTAGCTCAAAATACTTT
>JAHADO010000139.1 GCA_018375265.1 Campylobacter concisus
ATATAGTCTTTTCTGTAGCTTCTTATCTTGATATTTGCCTCGTTTTCCTTTAGGTGCAAGCAAGCTACAAATATAATAAAAAATGCAACTTTAAAGAAAAACTCATAATGAACATTTGTACCACCGTATGACAAAAAGGCCTTTGACGAGTAGTATGCATCGCAAATGCAAATGATAAGCAAGGCTAACAGATATAAAAGTAGGCTAACTCTTTTATAGCTAAAAACTGGTTTTTTTGATACAAAATTTAGTGAAAATGCGACAACAAAGACAAAGCAAAAGATAAAAATATCCATTATGATATATGAAAGGCTAGTCACAAATTCTTGATTAAGCGCTACTACTAAACTTTTATCAAAAACTACAAACCAAAAAAAACTAACCGTAATAAACATCAAAGCAAGCGCATCTACCGCGACTTGTTGCCATATCACTCTTTTTAAAATCCTTGTAAAAAAGGCGACAAAAGAGACGATAAACATAAAAAATGGGATCAAATATAAAATTTGCATAAGCTCCGTACGAGAGACATTTCCTTGCATGAGAAGCGATCTATCATAAAGCAATAAAAGGATATCTGCTAACGCCCAGCTCGCTATAGCTAAAAATATATAGGTCCAATATGAGTTTAAATTTCTACTACTTTTTAATAAAAAGAACAAAAATATGGCGATCACTACATCGGTACCGACTGATAAAGCCGTCAGATAAAATTGATCTCCCAGATAAATAGCAAAAAAATAAGCAATAATCAGGGCAAATATAAATAAAAATGAGCCGTTGTGAAAATTTGTTATCCTATCAAGCACGGCTATTCTCCGCTTCTTGGGCTAGCTTTTGCCACCTTTGCCACTCGCCGCTATCATCGACGTCGTTGCCGATAGCCTCGTACCTAGCGTAAAAATGCTCAACAAATTTCTTACACTCTTCATCTTTTGGCAGGTAGCTTTGCTCATCTTTTTGGCAAAATTTCTCCAAAAACACGCTTGCATCATCCTTTTTAGCGTATGTTTGCGCTAGCTCGTAATAGTTTTGCAAGCAAATTTCTTTAAATTTAGCGTAGGCTTGCTCGCTCATATCCACGCTTAGTTTGCCGTCAAATTTAAGCACTCCAGCCCTAAAAAGCAGGCTAAGATGTATGAGCCCCTCGCAGTAGTAAGCCCTCACCTCATCGACCTTTCGCCACGCGATAAGCCCAACCGCACGGGCTATTAGCTCGTGAAAGACGGCCATTTTATACTCCGCCTCTTCGTGCAAGAAGAAATTTACCAGCCCGCCAGTCGTCGCCTTATACTCTTCTATAAATTTAAAGACGCCACTTTTATTCATGCTCATCTCGGTATCAAGTCCGATAAAGAGGATGTGCCCAAACTCATGACCGATCGTTGAAATTTCATATACTTTTTTCCAAATTTTTGGCTTTAGAAATAAAATTTCTCTACCAAAATCTAAAAATTCCTTGCTAAAAATTTCAGCTCCAAGCTTCATAAAAGGCTTTGCCTTTGCGCCCTCGTAGACGTGATTTACAAAGGCAAAAATTTTCTTGCCACATTTTGCGCTCACACTCTCATCATTTGGCACGACTTGAGCGCTAAAAAGCCCGTTTAGCTCCGCTGCGTAATAGATCATCGGCACGCTTATATAAAGCTGCGTTCTAGCGATATTTTCGCTAACTGCCTTGTTTGTCTCGGTGTTATCAAATTTGATCTTTTCACAAACGCTTTTATAAGTTTTTGTCACTTTTTCTTTAAATTTAAGCTCGTCAATGCCCTCGCTATCAACCAGCCTGATGTCCCACTCAAGCGCGACTGCGTGCGTGTAGGCATCCTCGTAGTACTCTAGCGGATGGCCTGGCTGAAGCGCTCCTTTTACCTCCATCCACGCTATCTCAGCCTCTTGCCAAGCGTTTATCACTTTAGCATTGTCCTCTTCACAAAAGGCATTTTGTAGCTTTTCAAGGTATTTTACGTAGGATTTTTGCTCGTCATTTTGAGCTAAATTTCTTAAAATTTCAAGGTTTTTTACAAATACTTTTTTAAGCTCTCTAACCTCATCTTTAAAGGCAAGCGCGTAAGGCAAAAAGCTAAATTTCTCGCCCTCTTTACAAACTGCGCCATACGTTCTATCAGCTCTTACGCCGTTACTATCACACTGAAACAAGGCGTTTTTAGTGATAAACTCATTTGCCAGGCTTAAATCTTTAAATTTAGCTTCAAACTCTTTATTTGTGGTGTCTATTATCTTTTCTTGCCATGAAATTTGCCACGCATTTAGACTAAGCCCAACCTCGTGCATAGCCTCAACAAAGGCTTGATAAAACTGGTCTAAAATTTGCTCATCACGTGCCTTTTTTATAAGCTGGGAGTGTAGATTTTCATATAAATTTCTAACATAGCCATAGATCAAATTTAGCACGCGTTTTTGCTCGTCCTCGCCTAAATTTAGCTTTTTTAGCTCATTTTGAAGTGGATCAACTTTAAGATCAACTATCCTTCTAGCAAGAGCTAGTTTTTGACTAGGCGTGCCAGCAAGGCCGCAAATTTTCAGAGCATCAGCTATGATCTTGTCATCTAAATTTTTATAAATCGCGTTTAGCTTGGATTTTTGCTCTTTTGTAAGTTCGTTTAATCTTTTAAAATCATTCATCTTTTCATCCCTTAAAGTTGCAGGATTTTAGCATAAAGCCATTAAAATTTGCTACAATTTACCAAAAATTTAAAATCTAAAAGGCAAAAAATGGACATTTTAAAGGACTTTGGCGAGCCACGCATCAAGCAAGTGATGCTACCAAAAGATACAAACTCAGCTGGAAATATTTTTGGTGGCTGGATAATGAGCCAGATCGACCTTGCAGGTGCGCAGGCTGCTAGAGAAATTTCGCCTGAGCGAGTTGTGACAATTTCTATGAAAGAGATCATATTTAAGCAACCAGTCTTTGTTGGCGACGTGCTAAGCTGCTACGCAAAGATCATCGCAGTTGGCAAAACATCGATAACAACGCAGATAGAAGTGACCGCACTTAGACTAAATGATGGCGGTTTTAGAGAGACTATACACGTCACAAGCGCGACTGCAACCTATGTTAGTGTGACAAAAGATGGGCACAAAAAACAGATAGATGAGAAGCTAAAAAAGCTGCACGGCTTTTAAAATTTGGTTGCGATTTATGCAGCCAAACCCCCTAAATTTATCACTATTTTTTAAAAGAATTTGAAAAAAAGTAACACCAAAAAAGAGAAATTTCAACTTATTTAAATGCTTTATAAAGTAAAATCAGCCCTTACACTTTTTTGGGAGAAAGATGAAAAAATCACGCTTAGGGCTTTTACAAACGCATATTTTAGATATCTTAACACAAGATGAGCTTGAGAAATTTGAGTTTAAAGAGCTACCAAAAACAAGCACGATCTACACCGAGGATATCGAGATCATCATCTTAAAAACTGGCTCAGCAAAGCTCTCATTTTTTGAAGATGGCGAGGAATTTATCCTTTATCATTTAGAAAAAAACAACATCGCCATACTTGATGACAACTGCGCATTTGAAGTGCTTGAAGATGCCCAAATTTACGTCATTAGACTGGATGAAATAGGTGAAATTTTGCACAATCCAAAAGCTGCAAGCGAGATCCTAACAACCACTCTAAACACCATCATCGTGCAGCGCCAAATCACAAAGTCGATACTCTTTGAGGACGCAAAGGGCAGGATCGCAAATTTCTTGATCGAGCTTGCAAATGAGCAAGATCTAAAACAAAATGGCTACCAATATGTATTTTTGCCGTTTTCTCTAAAAGTGCTCTCAAGCTTTGTTGGTCTCAAGCGCCAAAGCGCCTCAACAGCCTTTAATGAGCTTATCAAAGACGACATCATCAGAAAGATCACACCGCACGAATTTCTCATCATCGACCACGAAAAACTTGAAAGTTACACGAATTAAAAAGCTTTTACGCCCTATCTTTAAATTTAGCGAGCCTATCTCGAAGCTCTTTTGAAAGTGTAAATTGCGAAAGCTCATATCTGTCAAAAATAACGATCATATCATCGCCAAGCGCTTGCACTAAGCCAAAACACGCATCTCTATCTAGGCGATTTTTTCTAAATTTAACACTTAGCGCATCGACTTTTTTCTTATCACCAAAGCTCTTAATAGCGATCTCGTCGATATCTTTGAAGAAAAATTTGATATGTTTTGAGCCTTTTGTGATGACAAATCCATCATCATCTATCTCAAAAAAGTTGTTTTGCAAGATCTTTCTCACGCAAAAAAAGGTTGAAATGGCGCCAACGATGACACCAAAAAGAGAGGGCGTGCCAAGATCAAGATAAAAGTAGCTAGCGACGCTAAAGACAAAGAGCCCAAACCCAAAGGCTAGCGCCCAAAAAACATCTTTTTTACTCTCTTTGGTTAGCATTTTTGCCCTCTTATGCCAAAAGTCCGGCGCCATTTATCGCTTGGCTGCGCTCTTTGGCATAAATTCTCTCGCCATTTATTA
>JAHADO010000140.1 GCA_018375265.1 Campylobacter concisus
CAGTAGTTAGAAATAGAGCAAAGAGACTTTTAAGAGCTGCTTTTTTTTCTATTTCTAATGAGCTAAAAGATGGCACTTACATTATGGTCGCAAAAAATGGAATTACAGAAATTTCATTTGACAAAATTTGTAAAAATTTGAGCTGGTCTACAAAAAAAATGGGATGTCTAAAATGAAAAAATTTGCGATTAAATTTATCGCTTTTTATCAAAAATATATTTCCATACTTCTGCCAAAAAGCTGTCGCTACTATCCGACTTGCTCACAATACGCCATTTGGGAATTTCAAACAAATAGCTTTTTCTCTGCTTTTTTTGCAACATTTATGCGAATTTTAAGATGCAATCAACTTTTCAAAGGCGGTATCAACTACCCAATCATCCGAAAAAAATTTAACTCATGTTTTATATTTCAAAAAAGCGATACCAAAAATGTAAATTTCTGGTTTATCCCTTGCCAAAATAGTAAATTTTATGTCGTAAAAGTATTAGATAAATTAAAGGAAAAAAATTAAATGGAACAGATGTCTATGCAAAAAAGACTGCTTCTTGCAGCACTTTTGTCTATCGTATTTTTTATAGTATATGACTTTTTTATGCCAAAAAGAGCTCCACTAGAGCAAAACCAGACAACGATCTCTCAAACAATGGATCAAAGCAAAGCTCCAGCCTCTGCTAACGATACTCCAAAATCAAATGAAAATTTAGCTTCAAACGAAATAATCGCTACCATCAAAGGTCAAAGCTACGAAGCAAAGATAGATAAGCTGGGCAGGATTGCGAAGTTTTATCTCACCGAAGATAAGTACAAAACAGAAGATGGTAACAAAATCGAGCTTGTTTCGCAAAATCCATTACCACTTGAGCTTAGATTTAACGATAGCACTTTAAATGCTGATGCTTTTAAGGTTGCATATAGCAGTGACGCTAGTGAGATAGATGCGAGCAGTGAGCCTAAAACCATAAAACTCACTCAAAATTTAGATGGCGTTACTGTTACAAAAAATATCAAATTTTATCCAAATGGTCATTATGAGGTTGAAGTAAATTTAAGTAAAAGTGTTGATTATTTCATCACTCCTGGCTTTAGGCCAAACATCGCGATAGATAGCTACACAGTTCATGGCGTTATGCTTAGAAATACAGACGATAGCCTAAATATCATAGAAGATGGCGATGCAAAAGAGGTTAAAAACTATGCAAACACAACTATAGCAGCTGCATCTGATAGATACTACACAGCGCTATTTTACTCATTTAACAAGCCATTTGAAGCTGTTGTGGATAAAGATGCAAATAACAATCCTATCGTCTTTGTAAAGGCAAACGATAGCTTAAAACTAGGCGCTTATATCGGACCAAAAGAGCATAAAATTTTAAGCTCGATGGATGAGAGGCTAAATGACGTTATCGAGTATGGTTGGTTTACATTTATAGCAAAGCCGATGTTTGCATTCTTAAATTTCTTGCATAACTATATTGGCAACTGGGGTTGGGCGATAGTTGTGCTAACGCTTGTTATAAGGATAGTTTTATTCCCACTTACATATAAGGGTATGCTATCGATGAATAAGCTAAAAGAGCTTGCTCCAAAGGTAAAAGAGATCCAAACAAAATATAAAGATGATAAGCAAAAGATGCAAGTTCATATGATGGAGCTATACAAAAAACATGGCGCAAACCCGATGGGTGGATGCTTGCCGATCTTGCTTCAAATTCCGGTATTTTTTGCGATTTACCGCGTTTTGCTAAATGCGATCGAGCTAAAAGGTGCTCCTTGGATACTTTGGATACACGATCTTTCAGTGATGGATCCATACTTTGTGCTACCTATCTTGATGGGTCTAACGATGTTTTTACAACAAAAACTTACACCAACGACATTTACTGATCCTATGCAAGAAAAGGTTATGAAATTCTTGCCTTTGATCTTCACATTTTTCTTTGTGACATTCCCAGCAGGTCTTACGCTTTACTGGTTTGTAAATAACGTTTGTTCGGTCGTTCAACAAGTCTTTGTAAATAAACTTTTTGAAAAACATAAAAAAGCTGCGGAGGTAAAAGCTCAATGAAAATAGAAGCAAATACCCTCCAAGAGGCATTTCAAAAGGCAGCCGAGCAGCTTAACTGCTCAGTCACAGAGCTTGATATAAAGGTCTTGCAACATCCAAGTAGCGGAATTTTTGGATTTTTTAAAAAGACAGCGATCATTGAGGCAAATTTAGAAAATCAGCCAAAACCACAGCATAAACCAAAAAATGATAGAAATTTTGCTAAAAAAAGTGATGAAAACGAGCCTGCAAAAGAAGAGAAAAAACAGAGTAAAAAACATGATCATAATGATAAAAAGCGAAATCCTAAAAAGCATAAAGATGAGAAAAATGAGGCTAAGTCTGAGCAAAAAGAGCATAAAAATGAAAAGCCAAATTTGAGTGAAAAAAACTCAGCTCTTGCAAAAGATGCCTTTGCTGAAAAGGGCGAAAAAGAGGCTGAAGAGCCAGGATATGTTATAAAAAGACTTGATGAGCCAAAAGAGCAAAAAGAGACTAAAGTGGCAAAAGAGCCACAAGCTAGTAAAAGTGCTCCTAAAAATATCCTAGATACTTCAATCATCGAAAATTTCAACCAAACTGACGAAGAGAGCGCGCCTCAAGCTTTACCAAAAGAGAAAAAAGAGAAAGTTGTAATTGACTTTGATAAAATTTTGCCTGAGATAAAAGATGGCATGACGCGTCTTTTTAAAGCAAGCTGCTTTGAGATAGATAAGATAGAGGTTAGTAAATTTAACGATGAGACTGTGCTTATCGAGCTTGACGGTGCTGACGCGGCGCTGCTTATCGGCAAAGAGGGCTATAGATATAAAGCGATCTCTTATATGCTCTATAACTGGCTAAATTCAAAATACAACCTCGCTATCCGCCTTGAGATCGCGCAATTTTTGCAAAATCAAGAAGCGATGATGGATCAATATCTAAATGGCGTGATCGAGCGCGTGCAAAATAGCGGTAGAGCCCAAACAAAGCCACTTGATGGAGTTTTGGTCAAGATCGCGCTTGAGAAACTTCGCGAGAAATTCCCAGATAAATATGTCGGCATAAAAAGTGGCAATGACGGCAAATTTGTCGTTGTAAATGACTTTTTCAAAAAATGAGTGAAACTATCGCAGCCCTTGCCACAGCGTATGGCATCGGCTCAGTTTCTATCGTAAGGCTTAGCGGCAAGGACGCCCTGGCAATCTCTTTAAAACTACTTAAACTTTCAAATTTAGAGCCAAGATACGCAAAACTAGCCAAAATTTACTCCCTTGATGATGAAATTTTAGACGAGGGCATCGTTATATATTTTAAGGCTCCTGCAAGCTTTACTGGCGAGGATATCGTCGAGTTTCAAACTCATGGCGGCGTGATGGTGAGCGAGAGAATTTTAAATGAGCTAATAAGAGCTGGTGCAAGGCTTGCTATGCCTGGTGAGTTTAGCAAGCGGGCATTTTTAAATGGCAAGATGGATCTAGCCAAGGCTGAGGCGATACAAGGGCTCATCACTTCAAAAAGTGAGATCGCTGCTAAAATTTTAACCCGCCAAATGCAAGGCGATCTTAGTAAATTTGTAGGCGAGATCAGGGGCGAAGTGGTCAAAACTCTTGCCTTTGTTGAGACGATGATTGACTATGCTGATGATGATCTGCCTTCAAATTTGCTAGAGCAGACAAAAGATATGCTTTTAAAAAATAGTGAGAAGCTAGAGCGCATAGCCGCTCTTAGCGAGCAAAGAAGAGGGCTAATAGAGGGCTTTAAGATCGCCATCGTAGGTAAGCCAAATGTGGGCAAAAGCTCTATCTTAAACTCATTTTTGGCATACGAAAGAGCGATCGTTAGCGACGAAGCGGGCACAACTAGAGATAGGATAGAAGAAAATTTTAAGATCGGCTCGCATCTAGTTCGCATAATAGACACCGCAGGCATTAGAAAAGATGCTGGGAAGATTGAGCAAATCGGCATAAACTACTCAATCTCAGCCATAAACGAGGCCGACATCATCCTAGCTGTCTTTGATGGCTCATCTTTAAGCGACGAGCAAGATAAAGAGATAATAAAGCTCGTTTCTAACTCGAACAAAAAAGCCTTTTTTATCCTAAACAAAAGCGATCTTGCGTTTAAATTTGACATAAATTTGGACGGCGCTATCAAAATTTCAGCAAAAAATGATACGAGCGTAGTTTTAAAAGAGCTTAAGGGCTATCTCAAGACGCAAGACACCGACGAGATCATGTTAAGCTCAAACCGCCAAATTTTAAGCTGCAAAGAGGCGAGCGAGGCTTTAAACAGAGCGTTTTTAAGACTAAGTGAAGATGAGCTAGAAATTTTCGCTTACGAGCTAAATACCGCAATAAAGGCACTTGCAAGCATCACAAAGCCATTTGAGAGAAGTGAAATTTTAGACGAGATGTTTAGCCATTTTTGTTTAGGAAAATGATACTTTTTTTG
>JAHADO010000141.1 GCA_018375265.1 Campylobacter concisus
TAAACCTTGCTAAGATCGCCATTTAAGATGATACCGCCTTTAAATAGATAGTCATTTTTGCCGATCAAAAACTCATCGTAACAGAATAAATTTGATACACCAACGTCGTTTAGAACGCTTGGCTCGTTTGCATAAGCCTTAGCAGCCATCAAGATGTCTGGGTAGTAAGCTCTATCAACAAATTCTTTGATCTCAGCAAATTTACTCATATATTCGCCCATTCTGGCTGGATCAAGCAGGTCCATCACGCAGGTCACGCCACCAACTGTTAGACTTTGTGGATGTGGGTTTTTCGCGCCAAAGATAGCCATCATCTGAGCTGCTGTTCTTTGAATTCTAAGGCATTCAAGGTAGTGAGAGAGGACGATTAAATTTTGCTCTGGAGTAAATTTATATGTGCTATGTCCCCAGTATGCGTTTGCAAATGGTCCAAGGTTGCCCTTTTTAACAAAGGCTTCAACCCTCTCTTTTACCTCTTTTAGCTTATCTGCTCCCGTGGCAAATGGCAAATCAGTGTATTTAAACGCCTCCTCACTAGCCTTATGCACGTCTGCGCTTAGTGCAGAGACGACATCTGCCCAGTCCATGCCGTGAAGCTGATAAAAGTGCACGATGTGATCGTGAAGATATAAAGCTGCATTCATAAGCGTTCTAGTTAGCTCAGCATTTAATGGGGGTTTAATACCAAGGGCGTCCTCAACTGCGACTATGCCTGCTCGGTAGTGCGAGTATGTGCAAACACCGCAAATTCTTTGCATGAAAAAGCCAGCATCTCTTGGGTCTCTATTTTTTACTATCTGCTCTAAGCCCCTCCAAAGAGTTGAGCCAGAGTAAGCCTCTTTGACAACGTTGTTTTCATCGACTACGACTTCTATTCTTAAATGCCCTTCGATACGTGTTATAGGGTCTATTACTATTCTTTTTTCACTCATTTTTTTGCCTTATTCTTTATCTTTACTCATACAAGCTAGTGCAGCGTGAGCCGCTATGCCAATACCAGCAAGTGCTAAAATTCCAATACCTATTTTATCACTTACATTATCAGCGCCAAGCCCCAAAACAGTGTCAAATAGCCTATCAGCCATCGGCTCTTCAAACGGCCCCATTGTATCCCAGAAGTCTGGCTCTGAGCAGCCTATACAGCCGTGACCTGCCTGAACTGGCCATGATGTGTGCTGGTTAAATCTCTCACGTGAGCAGTTATTAAATGTATATGGACCTTTACAGCCTACTTTATATAAGCAGTAGCCATTTTTTGCACCTTCATCGCCAAATGCTTGGACAAATTCGCCTGCATCAAAGCGGCCACGTCTTTCGCAAAGATCGAGAATTCTTAAGCCATAAGACCATTTTGGTCTGTTATAAACATCAAGTGCAGGCAAAGTGCCAAATAGCAAGTAGTGAAGGACGTTGCCAACGATGTTTTTCTCACTTGGAGGACAGCCTGGCACGTTGATGACTGGCTTATCAGTCACCTTTGAAAGACCAACTGAATTTGTTGGATTTGGCTTAGCTGCTTGGATACCGCCAAAGCTAGAACAGGTGCCAATAGCAAAGATAGCAGCTGCGTTAGCAGAGGCATTTACAGCGTGAGTTTTGCCGCTAGTGCCATGAGGTCCGACTGTTAAAAAGTGCTCAGTTGCTCCAGTTGGGACGCCACCCTCAACTAGCAAGATATATCTGCCTTTATATTTTTCTATCGCATGCTCTAAATTTTCTTCGGCTTGCCAGCCAGCAGCTGCCATGATAGTTTCGTGG
This sequence comes from Campylobacter concisus, assembly GCA_018375265.1. Lineage (GTDB taxonomy): Bacteria > Campylobacterota > Campylobacteria > Campylobacterales > Campylobacteraceae > Campylobacter_A > Campylobacter_A concisus_AB. The sequence goes on from JAHADO010000141.1 coordinate 1,759, forward strand.
TATTCAAGGCTTATGTAGTCAAATATAAGGCTATCTATGCTTGGAGCGTCAGTTCTTAGCAAGCCCTCGCTACAGCCAGTGCACTCAGCCATGTGAAGCCATATCACAGGGAGCCTATCGCTTAGCTCAGCAGCACGAGCAACCATCGGTGTCATCGCACTTGGCAATGCCATAAAAGCTGTCATCGCACCAGCCCACTTCATAAAATCACGCCTAGTAAAGCCCTTATCTTTTAAAAGCTGCGCAATACTAGTGTCATTTTTCATCTTAGGCAATGCACTAAGTTCGCTTAAGCGTCTATTGATCTTTTGACGCAAGTCATTATTCATATAAGCTCCTTCATTTGAAATTTGTTTATTTTGTATCTTATCTTTTTTAAAAAAGACAAATATTATTTTATTATATTAATAATTATATTTAAATAAATTTTAAAATAAAATTTTAAATGCCTTGATATCAATAATCATAAAATATGCTAAAAAATAACATTTTGTGAGAATTTATCCTATTTTGAGAAATGATATGGCAAAAATTCTATTTTTCTGAAAGTAAATATCAATTAAATTTTAATAATTTTTAAAAAATATAATTTAGTATTTTTAAGAAGAGTGAAATTTAAGGTATAAAATTACAAAAGCCTAAATGGGTTAAATTTAGGCTTTTAAATTTGCATTAAAATGGCCAGATAGCCTCCATAAGCCTTGTGCCCCAAGGTTTTTTGGTTGATTTGTCTAGCTCGCCCTCAGTTTTATACAAAATTTTAGCATCAGCTATGTATTTTGAGTCGATTTCGTTATTTTGCGAGATGTCGTAAGGCCTGATGACACCGCTTACTTGCATGATCTGTTTTTCGCCGTTTATAAGTAGCTCGCGGCTGCCCTCGATGAAGTAGTTGCCGTTGTTTAAGATCTTGATGATCCTAGCTGAGATGGTCGCGGTAAATTTCTCGCTTCTGTTGCTCGTGCCACTACCTGTAAATTTATTGCCGCCTCCTGCTTTAAAGCCTATGTCGCCATATTTATTTAAATTTTCAGCCACGGTTGAGAGCGGTGCAGCCCCAGCTGTGAAAACGCCGCCGCCAAGTGAGACGGTGCTATCTTTGTTGGTGCTTTTGCTACCACTTGAAATTTGACTTGCATTTTCTGAGATGACGATGGTTACGATGTCATTTACATTCATCGCCTTTCTATCTGAAAATAGAGGATTTTCGCCCTTGCCAAAGAGGCTGCCGGCGTTGCTTTGACCGCTGCCACTATCTTTTGAAGGGAGTTGCTCGACATAAACTGGAGGTTTCATATTGATATGAGGATCTGCACTTGGGGTGCAACCTGTGTAAAAAATGCCCGCAAATGTGACGAGCCAAATCTTTTTATAGTTCATAAAATGCCTTAAAATAAGTATCTTTGTGCTAAGATTAAGCAATTTAAGTTCCCAAAAAGGTCACAAATGAAAAGTTGTTACATTTTTTCAGACAAAAATCTAGCATATTTGCAAGAAATTATAGCTACAAAATTCAAAAAAGTTGAGATCTTTAAGATAACTCCAGACGAAAATGACAAAAAAAATCTAATAAATTTAAATGAAAAGGAGTTTTTTTTAAAATTTATAGATAAATTTGAAGGGCTAAAGGAGGGGAGCGACTTCGTCATAGTCGTTGGCTGTGAGGGCTTTAGCCTCTTTGGCAAGAGCGAGCTAAATTTAAAGCTAGCTAGAAATTTAAACGCTCCAGTCTTTGACGAAAACGCAAGCGAGCTAAGGGCGCTAAATTTAAACTCAAAGCTTCTAATAACTGATAAATTTGATGAAATTTTAAGCTACCAAGCCGAGATCATCACGCCATTTAAATTTCAAAGCCTGCTTCTAAAAAGAGCCAAAGCGGCAAACAAAACAGTCGTTTTGCCTGAAAGTGATGATGAGAGAATTTTAAAAGCGGCTCATATCGTGCTAGAAAAAGGTGCGGCAAATATCATCTTGCTAGGCCTTGAGAGCGAAATTTCAAAAAAGGCAGCCACTTTGGGGCTAAATTTAAGCAAAGCAAAGGTGCTAAACCCAGCGCAAAACGAGCTAACAGATGAATTTGCAAAGAAAATTTATGAGCTAAGAAAACATAAAGGCGTGGATGAAGCCAAGGCAAACGCGCTTGCAAAAGATAAAATTTACTTTGCCACGATGCTAATACATGAAGGCATAGCTTATGCTTTAGTAAGTGGCGCTACGATGAGCACGGCTGATACGATCCGCCCAGCCCTTCAGATCATAAAAACAAAGCCAAATGTAAGTGTGGTAAGCGGGGCGTTTTTCATGGCGCTTGAAGAGGAAATTTTACTCTTTGCAGACTGCGCCGTCACGCCAAATCCAAGTGCAGATGAACTTGCCAGCATAACGCTAAGTAGCGCTCAAACGGCAAGTGCTTTTGGGCTTAACCCAAAGATCGCCATGCTAAGCTACTCAACAGCTGATAGTGGCAGCGGGGCTGATGTGGAGTTTGTAAAAGAGGCTGCCAAAAAAGCGAGCGAGCTTGATGCGAATTTAAAAATAGCTGCGCCAATTCAGTTTGACGCGGCGGTTGATCTAAGCGTGGCTAGCAAAAAGATGCCAAATTCCGATGTCGCTGGGCAGGCAAATGTCTTTATATTTCCAAATTTAAACTGCGGAAACATCTGCTACAAAGCAGTTCAGCGAAGTGCAAACGCTCTAGCTGTGGGCCCGATACTTCAAGGGCTA